>JAVXWV010000192.1:0-11437 GCA_032230775.1 Mycobacterium sp.
GTTTGGCGCCCGGCTTGGCGACCGGGATGACCGTGGAGCCGTCGGCGGTTTCGTACGCCTGGCCGAACAGGCGTGACGCGTCGGGGTCAACCGGCAGTGCGTCGATGACTTCTCGAGCCTCGCGAAGGTTCATGTTCTCCTGCTTACCCTCGCCGGGCGATGTGCGGTGAGTTCCGACCCCAAACGCAGTCATACCAGGTGATAGTGCCATCCAAAAGAAGGAGGCCCTCGTGGTGATTGTCGCCGGACATGTCGTCGTCGACCCACAACAACGGGACGACTACCTGTCGGGATGCGTCGAGGTGGTGCGTCAGGCGCGCCGCGCCGCCGGCTGCCCGGATTTCTCGCTGTCGGCCGACCTGCTCGAGCCGGGCCGCGTCGACATCTTCGAACGGTGGGAATCTCGGGCCGCGGTAGAGGCATTCCGCGGCGGCGGTCCAAGCGACGAGCAGGGTGCCGCGATCCGCGCCGCCTCGGTCGCCGAGTACGACGTCGGCGACGAGAGAAGCCTCACGTGATTGCCGGTCACTGACAATACGAGTGCGTGGAGAACGAAAGCGCCTGCTGATACAGGGAATCCAGCATGCGTGACTGGGCGATCGCGGTCCTGGCGTCGTCGAGCATGCCGATGCAGTCGGGGGAGTGCAGCACCGGCCAGTGCGTCGCGACCTGCTCGACCATCTCGGCGTTCAGGCGGTCGATGATCGTGCGGGATGCCGACAGGTCAGGCGCGACGCTCGGCGCGGATCCGGGGTCGAGTTTCCATTGCGCGAACCGGGTGTATTCGATCGCCTCGGTGGCGCCGATCTGGTCGGTGAAGATCCGCCTGACGTAGCCGGCGTCAACGCCCTTACCCGTCGCAGCAATACTCACCGATCCCAACACCTGCTCGACGCGTTGCGGATCCTCGATCGACCCACCTGTCTTCCACTTGCTCGCCGCGACCGGGTCTGCCGTCTGCAGTCGTTGCGTTGCCGCGTCGACCAATTCGAGGAGCGGGTTGGTGTCGTCGGCACGAACGGGCGCTTGCACCGACGCGAGCGCAATCAGGACGCCGGACAACGCGGCCGCGCCGCGCGTTCCCCTCAGCGGTCGAACTCCGACTCGTCGTCGGGGACGGCGATCGCCTGCTCAATCAGATCCGCCTCACTGGCTTCCCAATCGCGGACACCCGTGAGGCGCGCCGCGTCCCGCCAGGTGTCCTCGGCTTCGGGAGCACCGTCGCCGAAGTCAGTGGACTCAGGGTTGGTCATGACGTCAATTGTCCTCTCATCGCGCCAAGAGTCGAGATGTAACCGATCGTTCGTCGCCTGCGATTAACCCGGTGTCGGGATGACCGAAATAGGACCATGAATATCTCTCACCAGGCATGCAGTAAATGGGTCCGCCGGATCTCGGCGGCGTTCTTAGCGGCGGCATTGCTACCAGCACTGATCGGCGTCGTCGGCGGCACTTCCACAGCCGCCGCGGCGGTCGAAGTCCTCCGCGTTCCGTCGCCGTCGATGGGGCGTGACATCACCGTGCAGTTCCAGGGTGGCGGCCCGAAGGCGGTCTACCTTCTCGACGGTTTGCGCGCCCGCGACGACCGCAACGGCTGGGACATCGAGACCGGCGCGTTCAGTTGGTTCGACGGCTCCGGGTTGTCGGTCGTGGCGCCGGTCGGCGGCATGTCCAGCTTCTACACCGACTGGTACCGGCCGGCCGTCGGCAACGGGCAAACCCAGACCTACAAGTGGGAGACCTTCCTCACATCGGAGCTTCCCGCGTGGCTGGCCGCGAACAAGGGTGTCAGCGCGACCGGTAATGCCGTAGTCGGCCTGTCGATGTCGGGCAGTGCCGCCCTCATCCTCGCTGCCTATCACCCGGGACAGTTTGTTTATGCAGGCGCACTGTCGGGCTTCCTGAATCTGTCGGCGGGCCTGTGGCCCGTGCTCGTTGGCATCTCAATGGGCGACGCGGGTGGCTTCAACGCACTGGACATGTGGGGTCCCTACGGCGGCCCCGCCTGGCAGCGCAACGACCCGATGCGGCAGATCGGGCGCCTGGTGTCGAACGGCACCCGCATCTGGGTGTACAGCGGCAACGGCAACCCGACGGATTTGGACGGTGGGCTGGGCAACGCGCAGATCCCCGCGCAATTCCTGGAGGGCCTGACGATCCGCACCAACAAGGATTTCCAGGCGGCGTACACGCGGGCCGGCGGCAGCAACGGGGTGTTCAACTTCCCGCCGAACGGCACGCACAGCTGGGGCTACTGGGGTGGCCAGCTGCAGGCAATGAAGCCGGACATCCAGCGGGTGCTCGGCGCTGCGCCGGCGTCCTGACACTAGAGGTCGCGTGACCAGTACTCGCCGACGAGATCGTGCCCGAAGCTGTGGTGGGGCTCGCGACGGTCGCAGCCGAACCCGGCCCGCTGGTAGGTCCGACGTGCGTCAAGCAATACGTCGTTGGTCCACAGGGTGATTCGCCGATAACCGGAACGACGCGCGAATCGCAGGCACTCGTCCACGAGTCGGCTCCCGACACCGGCTCCGCGCGCCGACGGTTCGAAGAGCAGCAGCCGTAGGTGTGCTGTGTGCTCCGCCTCGGGGTTGTTGGAGGCCATGCAGAACACGCAGCCGACCCGTTCGCCGTCCAGCTCGGCGATCCACGCCGCCTCGCGCCGGGCGTCTCGGCGCTCGGCAAACTCGGCAACGATCCTCGCGACGAGCGCCTCGAACGTCGCGTCCCAGCCGAATTCGGCCGCATATCGGGCGCCGTGCCGCTCGACGACCCACCCGAGATCACCCGGCTGGGGCGGCCGAAGAACGACGTCGGCCCGGGGCGTCTGGTTGCTCAGCACTCGGCGGATCTGGCCCATCGCGGCGACGAGCCGAGTTCGCTGACCGTCGTCCAGCGGCGCAAGTAGCGTGTCAATTGCGCGTGCCTGCCTCCGGTCGAGTTCGTCGAACGCCCGCCTGCCCTTTTCGGTCAGGCGGACGACCTGGCGACGGCCATCGGCCGCCGACTTCGCCCTGGCCGCCAACCCCGACGCGGTGAAACCGGACAGGATGCGGCTGAGGTAGCCGGCGTCGAGATCGAGTTCGCGTCGAAGCTCGGACACCGCAATGTCGTCGCGATGAGCCAGCTCGAACAGCACCCTGGCCTCGGTAAGACCGAATGCCGATCCGGCGAGATCGGGCCGCAGCAGGCCCAGCACCCGGGTGTAGAAGCGGTTGAATCCCCGCAGGTCGTCAACCACGCTCGGCATAGTTGACATCGTCAAATACTTGGGCTGACGCTGTCAGCCATTCCGTAACATAGGTCGCTGGGAACTGTTCACACAAAGTGTGCGTAAACTCCCCTGACGACGGGGGAGGCTCTCGAAACCTGTGGAGCCGATCGGACCAAGACCCAAATCAACCGCCAGAGGCCGCAACCTTGCCAGAAGCCAAACACGACACACAACACTTGAAGCCGCACTTCGAGAAGGTGCAGTCGCATTACGATCTGTCCGACGATTTCTACCGGCTGTTCCTGGACTCGACCCAGACGTATAGCTGCGCCTACTTCGAGCCCGATGACATCACGCTGGAGCAGGCGCAGATCGCCAAGATCGATCTGTCGCTGGGCAAACTGGATCTCAAGCCAGGCATGACGCTGCTCGACGTCGGTTGCGGCTGGGGCGCGACCATGATGCGGGCAATCGAGAAATACGACGTCAATGTCGTCGGGCTGACGCTGAGCAAGAACCAGCAGGTCTTCGTGGAGCAGCGGTTTGCCGAGTCTGACAGCCCGCGCACAAAACGGGTGCTGCTGGAGGGCTGGGAGCAGTTCAACGAGCCGGTCGACCGGATCGTGTCGATCGGCGCGTTCGAGCACTTCGGCGACGACCGCTACGACGACTTCTTCAAGAAGACCTATCAGTCGCTTCCCACCGGCGGCAGAATGCTGCTGCACACGATTTGCAAGCCTAGTGACGAGGAATTCGTCGGGCGCGGGTTGAAGTTGACGATGCGGCTTGTCCGCTACATCAAATTCATCATGGACGAGATCTTCCCCGGCGGCATGCTGCCGAAGGTGGCAGTGGTCGAGGAGCATGCGACCGAGGTCGGCTTCGAAGTGAGCAGGGTCCAGTCACTGCGGCTGCATTACGCGAAGACGTTGGACATCTGGGCCACGGCGCTCGAGACCCGCAAGGACGAGGCGGTCGCGATCCAGTCCGAGGAGGTCTACGAGCGCTACATGAAGTACCTCACCGGCTGCGCCGACCTGTTCCGCGACGGCTACACCGACGTCTGCCAGTTCACGCTCATCAAGAACTAGGCGTCCACCCCTGCTGTGGTGATCGCATCGATCACTGCGCCTGGGTTGTCAAGCGACACAAACGTTCTGGCGCCAGGCACCTCGATCAGCGACCCGTTGGGGAACAGCGCCGCAAGGCGCCTGCCCAGCGCGGGCGTAAACGCGCGGTCGCGCTGACCCCAGACGATCGTCACCGGCTTGGTGAACCGGCCTAGCCTTGTCGACACCTCGGTCAGATCGGTCTTGGCGACGTTGCGAAGCAGCGCGGCAAGATCTGTGCGAATGCGGACGTCGGTGCGGGCTGGCTCCAGCCAGGCCGCGGTGAGCTGAGCATCCGGGTGGACCAAAAGGCCGAACCCGAGCGGTGAGTGCCGAAGGGCTTTGATCCGCATCTGTTCGAACAGCAACTTGATGGAGATCGGCCCGCGGAGCAGCGCGAAGACGAGGGTGAACGGAAATGGCGGGAACTTGTCGAAGGCATCGCAGTTGGTCAGCACGAGGCGGCCGACCTGTTCCGGGTATGCGTCGATGACCAGCTGGCTCAGGCCGCCACCGGTGTCACTGCCGACAAGCGTCACACCCGACAGCCCGAGCGCCACGATGAAGTCGCGGATCATTGTGGCCACGCCGGTTGGCGACAGGGCGCCTGCATCGTTGACGGGAGTGGTGTGCGAGCCGAGCGGCCAGTTCGGCAGGTAACAGCGGAAACCCTGCCGCGCCAGGCTTTCGGCCACGCGGTCCCACAGCCGGCTGTCGACCAGGATGCCGTGCACGAACAGCACCGGCGGATGGCGGGAGTCCTCGGGTCCCAACACGCGGTAGTCGATCGTTGCCTGATCCAACGCCAGCTGCGGCATGTTCGCTATCCTTCCAATGAGACACTTACAAACACCTGGTATGAAAGTTACGTGCAGCCTGTATGAAAGTCAATGGGGATGTGGTCGCCGAGCCTTCGACGCGGCGCACACAGGCCGAGCGCACCGCCGCGACGCGGGCGCTGCTGATTGGCGCTGCACGGAAGTTGTTCGCCGACAAGGGATTTGCCGATGTTTCTACCCAGGCGATCGTCGCCGCGGCCGGCGTGACACGGGGTGCGCTATATCACCAGTTCGAGGACAAGGCGGCGCTGTTCGCGGCGGTATACGAGGAGGTCGAGCGTGATCTGGTCGCAGATATAGCGCGGCAGATCATGGTCGATCAGCCGCCTGACCCGCTGGAAGCGATGCGGCTTGGGGCGCGCCTCTTCCTCGATCGCTGTTCGGCGCCCGACGTCCAGCGGATCGTCCTGATCGACGCGCCTGCGGTGCTGGGCTGGGATCGGTGGCGCGCCGTCGGGGTGAAGTACGGGCTCGGGGTGATCGAGGGAATGCTTGCGCACGCGATCGCTGAGGGCGCCGTACCCGAGCAGCCGCTGCGGCCGACCGCGCACGTGCTACTCGGCGCGCTCGACGAGGCGGCGCTATACGTCTCCCGTGCGACGAATCGCGATCAGGCACGCAAAGAGATGGACGCGGTGTGTGACAGGTTGCTCAGTGGGATCGCCGGGGGATAGGGAACTCAGAAGCCGTCCAGCCCGCCGGCGCGCAGGACGATCCGGTCGAAATGACGATCGGACAATATGCGGCGGTAGATTGATGCCGAGGCGTCAATGAACAGCAGAGACGGTTGGCTCCGTTCGCCGCGATCTGTGGTGCTGCTCCTGGCAGCACTCGTGACGGCGCTTGTCGTGGGCGAGGGACTGGTGTCACTGCGCGATCTGCGCACCGACGCCGTGATCTTGCAGGGTGCGCCCATGACCGACGCTCAGGCCGCGGGCCAGGTGCTGGCCTCCGCCAAGCAGATCGTGCGAACGGCCCGGCTCGAGGACGCGACGGGCGGATCCGCCTTCGTGTCATGCAAGAACGAGAATGAGCCACCCTATCAGGCCGCTATCTACGTGAGTTTCCTTCTGCCGCAAAGCAATTCGGTCAAGTTTCTGCGCGACGTCGCTGCTTTGATGGCGGTGCACGGCTGGGCGCCTGCAGCGTCGATGGGCTAGCACTTCGGCCAAAAGCTGACCAGGGACGGCGTCACGGCCATCTTCTATCGCAGCGTCAACGACACGAACTTCGCCACCATGCGGCTCTACGGTGAGTGCCGCATAACGGCCGACCACCGCAACGACAATCCGGTCTGGACGGAAGTCACCGACAAGCTCGGGTGACGTGGGTCAGCAAGGCAGACTCCGCTGCAACAACAGCGTGTCCAGCCACCGGCCGTGCTTGAAGCCGACCGCGGTAAGCCGTCCAGCATCGACGAACCCACGGTTGCGATGCAGGGCGAGGGAAGCGGCACCGTCGACGTCGACGATGACGGCGATGACTTCGCGAACACCAGCACCTGCGCAATCGGAGAGCAGCGCATCGAGAAGCCGGCCGCGGACTCCGCAGCCGACTGCATCAGGTGCGACGTAGATCGAGTCCTCCACGGTGTAGCGGTACGCCGGTCGCACGTTCCACGGCGAGCAATACGCATATCCGGCGACCCGGCCGTCCTTTGTCGCCGTTAAGAACGGCAGTCCGTCACCTGTGATCGCCCGCAGGCGGCGCTGCCATTCCGGCGGATCGGGTGGAGTGAGTTCGAACGTCGCCACGCTTGATTGCACGTGGTGCTCGTAGATCGTGCTGATGGCTTCGAGGTCGTCCGGAACGCTCCGCTGGATCAAGATATCAGTCTGGCGCACAACATATTCCGCGCGTCAGCAGGCTACGGGATGCGATTCGCAGTACGGCGTCTTGCCGGGGAAGCGATAGCGATGGCCGGCGACCCATCGGTAGATAGTGTTCTGAAGGAACCGGATGCCAGGGGTGCGGTAAATCAGCAACGGCAGGCGGCTACCAAGGGCGACGGACCACGCAGCGGCCCATGCCTCGGCCCCGGTGTAGACGGCACCTGAGGAGTCCAGCCACCGCATGGATTCCAGCAGCCGATCATGGGGAATCCCAAGGCGTTCGGCCGCACCCGCACCCTGCAATGGCTCGGTTTCGAGATTGCCCGTCCGGTCATGCCTGACCAGGAAATCGCGCGCGCGAGTACACATCCCGCAGGCTCCGTCGAAGAACAGAACTCCGGTCATACCTTCATTGTTCACCTCGGCGCCAGATCAGTCACTGCCTGGCGTGCAGATATGACGGATGTCATCCTCAGCACAGTCTCGCCCGCATATAGCGCGGTGGGTTCCACCGCCGACTCGGGCATCCCGATCGTTGGGGCGATGGGGGAGAACATCGGCAGGCTCGGCGTCTGCATTCTCACGACGGGCATGGTCACCCGCGGCGGCGACGGCACCGGCCAGCTCCGGGCCCGCCAGGCCACCACCCATTCCGGCCTGGGCGACCGGAACGTCAAGGCGAAGTCGGTCCAGCAGGTCCACTAGCGCGCGGGCGGGCCGGGCTTGGCCTGCGCGGCGTCGCGACGTCGCGCAGCCATCCCGGCCAGTGCCTCGAATACCACCCGGTGCGCGGCGTTGACGGTCAATTCGGCGTGGTCGTAGGCGGGTGCCACCTCGACCACGTCGACGCCCGCGACATCGTGCTCATAACAGAGTTGGCGCACCATTCGCAGCAGGTCGGCGCTGGTGATGCCACCGGGCTCCGGTGTGCCGGTGCCCGGCGCGTGCGCGGGGTCCAGCACGTCGATGTCGACCGAGACGTAGAGCTTGTCGGCCTTGGCCAGTGCCTCGGCAACCGCGTCGGCCATGACCGCCTTGAACCCGCGTTCCCAGATTTCTTGCATGGTGTGCCAGACCATGCCCTGTTCGAGCATCCACTCGAAGGTGTCCTGCGGTGGCCAGTAGCCGCGCAGGCCGACCTGGACGAAATGGGTGCCCGGCACCGCGCCCGACTCGATGAGCCTGCGCATCGGGGTGCCGTGGCTGGCCAGGTTGCCCTCGATTTCGTCGGCGGTGTCGGCGTGCGCATCGAAATGGACGATGCCGACGTTGCCGTACCCGTGCACGTCGGCCACCGCCGTCGCGGCAGGCCACGTGATCGAGTGGTCACCGCCGAGGATGACGGGGACGATGCCGCGCGATGCCACCGCGTGCACGCGCTCGCGAATGTTGGCGTGCGACACCTCGGTCTGGCCGTGCGGGCAGTAGGCGTCGCCGAAGTCGACGACCTCAAGCCAGTCGAAGATCTCAAGCCCGAGATCGAGGTGATAGGTGCCGGGCTCGTAGGCGGTGGCCCGGATCGCCCTTGGCCCGAACCGCGCGCCTGGCCGGTTGGTCGTTGCGATATCGAACGGGGCGCCAACGATCGCGACGTCGGGTCGCCACGACTCGAGTTGTTCGACTTCGGTCAGGATTGGGCGGTGCCCGAACGACACGATTCCGGCGTGGGCCAAGTCGAGTTGCTCGGCCATGCCGGGCGGTAGGTCGCGCTTGTGATCGTGGTCGTGGCCCATGCGTCGACCGTACCGCTCAGCGCCGCAACGGATTGCCTAACGCTTCTCGCAACGGGTCGGGAATCGGTCGCTTGGCCCAGTCGTCGGTGGACACCACCACATAGACGTTCTGACCGCGAACGGCGGTCTGCTCTTCGACGTCTGCGTTTTGTCGCAGCACGGTGAAGTCGAGCGTGAAACTGGTCGACCCGATCCGCTCGCAGGCCACCGCGACCCGAACCGAATCACGCCACCGAACCCCCGCGAGATAGTCGATCTCACTGTGCACCACTTGGATGTCGTGTCCGGTGGCGATCAAGCCCGGATACGTCACTCCGAGATGGTCGAGGAATCCGGTGCAGGCCTCGTCGAACCAAGTGAGGTAGTGGGCGTTGAACACCACGCCCTGCTGGTCGACCTCCGCGAAGCGCGGCACCACCGGCAGCGAAAAGGTGCTCACGCGATCACCATAACGTCCGGCCCATTTCCGACATCGGGACGCACGATACGAGTTTGCTGTACCTCGCGTCCGCGGCGGTGAGCGTAGCTACGATTTTCGCGTGACAGGCGGTGAGCAATGGCAGGCGCCGAGCCAGACGAGTGGCGGCACGGAGGCCCGACAACGGCCCGAAGACACCGTCGAGCGGCGGATCACCTGGTGGCAGCGGGCGCTGCGCTGGGTGGCGTGGCTGACGTTCCTTGGCCTTGCGGTGTACAACACGCAGAGCATCTATTTCTCCCCGCTTGAGTGGCTCGCGCTGATCGCGGCGATAGGCATCAGCATCTGGTGCATGGCCAAGCCGTTGGGCGGACCCAAGTACGAGCTGACGGAGCCGACCCACCTGCTCGGTGCATTCGTATCCCGAACCAGTTGGGGGCTGACTCTTTTCGGCGCCATCCTGACGGTCGGTGGGGTAGCAGGCGCCGGTGCGGCGATCTATGACCTGTCCACCGGACGAGCGACGGTCGGCGACGTCTTGAAGGACATTGGGATCTTCATCGAGGGCTGGATTGCGGAGCTGATCGCGCCGACCTACGACGCCGAGCTCGAGAAGACCCACGCCTATGCACTGTTTCTGCTGCTGATACCCGGCGTGTTGCTGGTTTGGTACAACCTGATCCCGTTCTTCAAGCGGGGCAACGAATTTCAGGTTCACCCGGACGGGTCGCTATCCGTGCGCCGGGGTGACAGCTGGCAACGCTGATGGAGTACCAGTATTCGACCGTGACCGCAGACGGCACCACGATCGACTTCACGCCGCCTGCCGACGGTCCACGTGCAGTTGTGCTGCCGCAGCATCGGGTCTTCTCCCGCGAGTACGGGGCGCGCCTGCCCGACAAGGTCAGCGCCGAGTTCTTCCGGCGGCTTCTTGCCGGGCGCGGGTTCGATGTCGAGTCGGCGTCGTCGAGCAGCAACAGCTTCGCCGCACGCCGCAAATAGCCGTCGGCCGCTCGGGCACACTGTAACCGTGCAGCTGGTCACCATCGACGACATCCGGGCGGCGGCCGAACTGATCCGCCCCTACGTCGTTCGGACACCGCTGGTTCCCGCGGGATGGACCGACGACGAGCGACCGCTGTGGATCAAGCCGGAGAGCCTGCAGCAGGTGGGGGCATTCAAGGTTCGCGGCGCGTTCAACGCCATCGCCAACCTCGACGAATCCGTCAGGACGCGCGGGGTCGTTGCGTATTCGAGCGGCAACCACGCCCAGGCCGTGGCCTATGCGGCGGCGATCTACGGGGTACCGGCGTCCATCGTCATGCCGGAGGAAACGCCGACCATCAAGGTGGCCGCCACTCGCGGCCACGGCGCCGAGGTGGTGCTGTGCGGAGCGGGCGAACGCGAGAAGGTCGCCGCGCAGCTGGTGGAGCAGACCGGCGGCGTTCTGGTTCCGCCGTTCGACCACCGCGACGTCATCGCGGGGCAGGGCACCGTCGGCCTTGAGATCGCCGAGGATCTGCCCGCCGTCGACACGGTGCTGGTTCCTGTCAGCGGCGGCGGCCTGGCGTCGGGCATCGGCACGGCGATCAAGGCGCTGTGCCCCGACGCGCGAGTGTTCGGCGTCGAACCGGAGCTGGCGGCCGACACCGCGGAGGGCCTTCGCCTGGGACATCGGGTGGACTGGACGATCGAGGACAGGAACCGGACGATTGCCGACGGCCTGCGGTCACAACCGTCCGAATTGACGTTTGCACATCTGCAACAGGTGCTCGACGGTGTGATCACGGTGTCGGAGAGCGAGATTCGCGGTGCCGTGCGCGAGCTCGCGTATCGGGCTCATCTGGTGGCCGAACCGAGTGGTGCGGTCGCGCTGGCCGCTTATCGACAAGGCACAACTCCGCCGGGTCGCACGGTGATGATTCTGTCGGGCGGCAACATCGAAGCGCCGATGCTGCAAGCGATCCTGGCCGGCTGACTCAGGCCGCGACGACCGGAATCACCAAGGGGACTGAGATATCGCACTTCTCTTGTATCGAGTGCATCCACATGTCTTGCTCCGCTGCGGCCCGACTTGGCCACGCCGCCAAGAGCGGCGACCTAGTGGACGCCTTCCATCAGCCGACTGATCCACGGTGCGATCGCGAACACGATCACGCCTGCGCCAATCGCGACGGCGCCGATGATCCCGAAGTAGGCGAATTCGTGAGCCGGATCGTAGTAGCGCGCCAGCACTCCTGACATCGAGGTGCCAAGGCCGACAGAGAAGAAGTACAGCGCCATCATCTGAGC
>JAVXWV010000271.1:0-6196 GCA_032230775.1 Mycobacterium sp.
CGGATCTTCAGATACGGCCCGTCGATCGCGAGGACGCCGTGTGTGCGGGCGGCGATCAGGATCCGCATCAGCACATGGTGATGCGCGTCGCCGACGTCGTAGCCCTCCGGCTGTTCGCCGACCTCCAAGGTGCGCATGTTGAGACTCGCCGCCATGTCTGCGGGCCCCAGCACAAGTGCCTGGACTCGAGGGCCGGCCGCGATCGCATCAATGTTGGTCAGGCCCTGCGCGTTTTCGATCTGCACTTCAATTCCGATGCGGCCCAACGGCAGTCCGTGCGTAGCTTCGAGCTGGCTCAGCAGCAGATCCAGTGCGTGGATGTGCGAGACGTGAGTCACCTTGGGCAGCACGACAATGTCCAGCGATGCGCCGGCAGTCGACACCACTTCGATGACGTCGGCGTGGGTCCATGGCGTCGTCCAGTCGTTGACCCGCACCCCGCGCAGCTGGCCCGCCCACCCCGGCTCGGCGAGTGCGACAGCGACCTGCGCTCGGGCGTCGGCCTTCGCATCGGGCGCGACCGCGTCCTCCAAATCGAGGAACACCTCATCGGCCGGCAGGTTCTTGGCCTTCTCGACCATCTTGGGGTTGCTCCCGGGAACCGAAAGGCAGGTTCGACGGGGCCGATACGCGTTTTCCACAAGCACACTCTCTACCCTCTACAGACATGGTGGCGGTGGACAGGGTCTATGCGGCCCGACTCGCGGCGATGGTGGTGCTTGGCCCCGACGGCGAGTCCATCGGCCGTGTCCGCGATGTGGTCATCAGCATCAGCGTCACCGGCCATCAGCCGCGGGTGTTGGGCCTTGTCGTCGAATTGCTCACCCGCCGAAGGATTTTCGTTCCAATCCTGCGCGTGACGGCCATCGAGCCCAGCGCCGTCACCCTCGCGACGGGCAATGTGTCCATGCGCCGCTTCTCCCAGCGCCCCAACGAGGTGCTGGTGCTGGGCGAGGTGATCGAAACCCGGGTTCGTGTCGACGATCCCGATTTGCCGGAGCTGGCCGGAATCGATGTGGTCGTGGTCGATCTGGGCATCGAGCAGACCCGCACCCGGGACTGGGTCGTCACGAAAGTCGCCGTGCGCCCGCAGCGCAGGCTCGGCCGTCGAAGCAACGTCTACATTGCCGACTGGAATCAGGTGCAGGGTCTGACCCCGTCCGGACTGGCGATGCCCGATCAGGGCGTGGCTCAGTTGCTCGAACAGTTCCAGGGCCAGCGCCCGATCGAGGTTGCCGAAGCGATTCGCGAGCTACCCACCAAACGCCGCTACGAGGTGGTCAAGGCACTCGACGACGAGCGGCTCGCCGACGTGCTGCAGGAGCTGCCCGAAGACGAGCAGGCCGACGTGCTGATGCAGTTGGAGACCGAACGCGCAGCCGATGTGCTCGAGGCGATGGATCCCGACGACGCCGCCGACCTTCTTGGCACAATGACGCCCGCCGACGCCGAGCGGTTCCTGCGCAGGATGGACCCCGAAGACTCCGAGGACGTCCGACGGCTGCTGAGTCACTCCCCCGACACCGCGGGCGGCTTGATGACATCCGAGCCCGTGGTGCTTGCCCCGGACACCACCGTCGCCGAGGCGCTGGCCAGGGTCCGTGATCCCGACCTGACGCCGGCACTCGCCTCGCTGGTCTTCGTGGCGCGCCCGCCCACCGCGACGCCAACCGGGCGCTACCTGGGCTGCGTGCACCTGCAGCGACTGCTGCGCGAACCACCCGCCGAGCTGGTCAGCGGCATACTCGACAAGGACCTGCCGACCCTGAGTCCCGAGGACGGGCTGTCGGCAGTGACTCGCTATTTCGCTGCCTACAACCTCGTCTGCGGTCCAGTCGTCGACGAGGAGAACCATCTGCTGGGGGCGGTGTCCGTCGACGACGTCCTCGACCACCTGCTGCCCGATGACTGGCGGGAGCGTGAGGAACCCGAGTTGTCCGGCGCTGAAGGGGTGACATGAGCGACCTGTCGGCGCGCCAGCGGCTGGACACCCCACGCACGTCCCGCCGATTCGCGCTCAATGTCGACGTCGAGGCGGTCGGTCGGGTCAGCGAGTCGTTCGCGCGATTCCTGGGCACCGGCCGCTACCTGGCCATCCAGACCATCTTCGTGATCGTTTGGATCGCGCTGAATCTCTTCGCCTTGAAATGGCGGTGGGATCCGTATCCATTCATCCTGCTCAACCTGGCGTTTTCCACCCAGGCGGCCTACGCGGCTCCGCTGATCCTGCTGGCGCAGAACCGCCAGGAAAACCGCGACCGGGTGGCGCTGGAAGAAGACCGTCGCCGCGCCGAACAGACAAAGGCCGACACCGAATACCTGGCCCGCGAACTGGCGGCGCTGCGGCTGGCCGTCGGCGAGGTCGCCACACGCGACTACCTGCGCCGCGAACTCGAGGAATTGCACGAGAAGCTGGCTGAACTGCAGCACCCGCAACCGTCTGCCGACGGTGACGCGGCAAACAAATCCGATGGTTCGGAGCGGCGGTCCAAACGCAGGGGCTGAACCGGTCTAGCCATTGCTGCAACGGCTGATTCAAGACTCGGTATGGTGACCTGGTTCCCACGTCACCGCACACCAAGGACGGTTGAGTGCACATAGCGGGAGTAGCCGCCCTGCAGGCGGCGCGGCGCCGAGCAGGGCGGGCGATGCGCAAGCCTGCTTTCGGCGTTGCAATCATCTCCCCTCTGATCCTCGCAGGCGCCGTCGGAGCATCCGCACCATCAACCGTCGCGCCGATTCGCGACTCCGCCGTGACGCCACTGGCGGCCGTCGAGTCATCGTCAGGAAACCGCTCGGGTGTGTCGGTGGTAGCGGTCACCAAGATACCGACCCCGTTTCACATCGCCGCCGGGTCGATCTCTGCGCCCCCGCCATCGGTGGTAGTGAATTCGCCTGGGTCGCTTCGTATTCCAGCGATGGCGTTGTCGGCGTACCGCAATGCCGAGCGGATGATGGCGGCGGCCTACCCGGCCTGCGGGGTGAGCTGGAATCTGCTGGCCGGCATCGGACGCATCGAATCGATGCATGCCAACGGTGGCGCCACCGACGCGCGCGGCACCGCGGTGCGGCCAATCTACGGGCCCACACTGGACGGCACGTTGCCAGGCAACGAGGTCATCGTGCAGAGCCGCAGCGCCGACCGAGTGAACTACGCCCGCGCGATGGGCCCGATGCAATTCCTGCCCGGCACCTGGTCCCGATACGCCAGCGACGGCGACGGCGACGGCAAGGCCGATGTGCAGAACCTGTACGACTCGACCCTGGCGGCCGCCCGCTATCTCTGCAGCGGCGGGCTGAATCTGCGCGATCCGAACCAGGTAATGGCCGCGATTCTGCGGTACAACAACTCCGTCGCCTACGCCCGCAACGTGCTGGGCTGGGCGGCCGCATATGCAACCGGTGTGGTGCCGGTGGACCTGCCGCCGATCACGGGGCCCGTCCCGCCACTCGGCGACGCGCACCTGGATCAGTACGAAGGCCTCGGCCCTGGTCTGCCCCTGAACGCGCTCGGGCTTCCTTCCACCGACCCGCTGGCGCTGGTGCCGACGATGTTGAACGGCGATGTCGCGAGCCAGCTCTACCCAGTTCAGAGCCTCGGCCCGCTGCCTGGCCCAGCCCCGGCCTATGTGCCCTCGGCGCCCCAGACGGAACAGCCGACAGCACCGCCTTGGCTGCCGCCGTGGCTGCAGCAGCAGGCACCGGAGCCGCAGCGGCCGCCCCAATGCGCGGTGTTCTGCATCACCACCCCGCCAGCGGCGCCGGCTCCTGAAGCCCTGCCCGCAGCGCCAGGCGACGCGCAGATGCTGATGCCGCAGGCACCACCTGCGGGTCCGGCACCGACCTCCGAGCCCGCAGGCGTGCTGCCGCCTGCGCCCGGGCCGGCACCCGGCCCGATCGGCTGACCGCCGGTAAAGAACGCCGGTCGAGTCGGCCTAGACTCGGTGCTGATGTCCCAAACTCCCACTGACCTGGAAACCTTGGTCCGCGCCGCGCTGACAAAGGTGATCGACCCCGAACTTCGGCGCCCGATCACCGAGCTCGGCATGATCAAGAACATCACCGTGGACGGCGATGCCGGCGTGCACGTCGAGGTGTATCTGACCACCTCGGCCTGCCCGAAGAAGACTGAGATTTCCGACATGGTCAGCCGTGCGGTCGCCGACGTGCCTGGCGCCGGCGCCGTCAAGGTCAGCCTCGACGTAATGAACGACGAACAGCGCACCGAACTGCGCAAACAGCTGCGCGGCGACGCCCGCGAGCCGGTGATTCCGTTCGCTCAGCCGGGTTCGCTGACCCGCGTGTACGCCGTTGCCTCCGGCAAGGGTGGCGTCGGCAAGTCCAGCATCACGGTCAACCTGGCCGCGGCGATGGCCGCGCGCGGGCTTTCCGTGGGCGTGCTCGACGCCGACATCTACGGCCACTCGGTGCCGCGGATGATGGGCACTACCGACCGGCCGACCCAGGTGGAGTCGATGATCCTGCCGCCGGTCGCCCACGACGTGCGGGTGATCTCTATAGCGATGTTCACCCAGGGCAACACCCCGGTGGTGTGGCGCGGGCCGATGCTGCACCGGGCGCTGCAGCAGTTCCTGGCCGATGTGTACTGGGGCGACCTCGACGTGCTCCTTCTCGATCTGCCGCCGGGCACCGGCGATATCGCGATCTCGGTGGCGCAGTTGATCCCCAGCGCCGACATTCTGGTGGTGACGACACCGCAGCTGGCCGCCGCCGAGGTCGCCGAACGGGCCGGCGCGATCGCGCTGCAGACCAAACAGCGCATCGCAGGCGTGGTCGAGAACATGTCCGGGCTGCTGCTGCCCGACGGCACGACGATGCAGATCTTTGGCGAGGGCGGCGGACGCCAGGTCGCCGAGAGCCTGTCCCGAGTCGTCGGCGCCGACGTGCCGCTGCTCGGCCAGGTGCCACTGGACCCCGCGCTGGTGACTGCGGGCGACTCCGGTGTGCCGCTGGTGCTCTCAGCGCCGGATTCGGCAGCGGGCAAGGAGCTGCGTTCCATCGCCGACGCGTTGTCTAGCCGCAAGCGCGGGCTGGCAGGCATGTCGCTCGGCCTCGACCCCGCAGGCCGGTAGGGCCTACGTCGAAATCGACGTTTTGGCGGAATCCACTCGCGCTTTCGCGCCCAAGTGTTCGTCTGGGCGCTACGTCGCGTCGCTGTCGAACGGCGTGGTGGCCGGTGGCGCAGCAGGTTCTGTAGGCACGACGGGCTGCGGCGCCTGCGGGGACACTGGCTTCTCTGTGCCGGTTTCAGGCCTGTCGAACTTGCCCGTGAAGATCGAATCGTCGCCGTCGAGTAGATGTTTGGTGAGTGCGGCCCGCGGTGTCATGCCCCGCAACTTGTTGAGTTCACTCAGCGGCTCGCGCAAATCCTCGAATTCCGGGCCGAGGTCTTCGCGCAGCTGACTGGTGGCGCCGCTGATGTAGTCGCGGGCCTGCCGCAGCGCTCCAGACGTCCAACGGATGGCGCCGGGCAGTCGCTCGGGCCCGAGGATCACCAGACCGGCGATCACCAGGACCAGCATCTCGCCCCAGCCGACGTTGGCGAACATGGTTACGCGCTGTTGTCGGCGCCGGGTGTGACGGTCAGTATGACGTGCCGGCCGTCGCGGACCACCTCGATCGGCGCCTCTTGACCAATGTTCAACTGGCGCACCGCAACGACGAACTCGTCGGCGTCGGCGACCGTGCGGTTGCCGACCTTGACGACGACGTCGTTCTCCAGGATTCCGCCCTTCTCGGCGGGGCCGCCGACCTTCACGTTGGCGACCTGCGCACCCGAGGCGATGTCGTTGCTCACCGAGCGAGCGGTCAGGCCCAGCGTCGGGTGGGCGATCTTGCCGTCCTTGATCAGTGACTCGACGGTCTTCTTGACCTCGTTGACCGGGATCGCGAAGCCGAGGCCGCTGGCGCTGTCGGACAGCGACTTCCCCGCGGTGTTGATGCCGATCACGTCGGAGTTCATGTTGATAAGCGGGCCGCCGGAGTTGCCGTGGTTGATCGACGCGTCGGTCTGAACTCCGTCGATCACGGTGTCGGTGTCCGAACCGTCGCCCGACAGTGGGACGGGGCGGTGCAGGGCGCTGACGATGCCGTGCGTGACGGTGCTGCGCAGACCCAGCGGCGCGCCCGCGGCAATGACCTCCTCGCCGACCCGGATCTTCTCGGAATCGCCCAT
>JAVXWV010000273.1:0-4416 GCA_032230775.1 Mycobacterium sp.
GGATCTCGGTCGAGGGCCGAGATGCCGCGCCTCGCCGGCGTACTGGCCGGGTTGATCGCGGGCGCCGTTGGCGGCGGACTGCTCTTCCTGCACGCACGCAGCTATGCCCCTGTACTGCCGCTCGCGATCACGGTCCTGGTGATCGTGGCGGGGCGGGGCCTGGCGCGTCGCACGTCGGCGGAGGTCGATAGCCACCGCCTATCGACGGTGGGCAACAGGTCTTGGACGCGACGGTACACGCAGCGGAGTGTCGAAAGTGAAGGCGCACATCCATGAATCGCATAGTTTTGGCAATCCACGCGGACAGGTCCTGCGCACTAGGATCCTCGTCGATGATGGTGTTCCACATTCTGGCGAAGCTGCTCTGCGACAGACGTTCCCGCGCACGCAGCAGCCGACGCCGGTTGGCCCACTCCGGATCGAGCTTGCGGCCCCGGTGGTCGCGCAGTTCCCAGGTGACGCGGCGGCGCACCTTGGTCAGCGCGTCGTTGCCGAGCTTGACGAGGTGAAAGTGATCGACCACGATCTGCGCGTTGGGTAGCAGGCCTGGCGTGCGGATCGCCGAGGCGTACACCGCGGCGGGGTCGATGGCCACGAACTCGATCGCGTCGCGGAACTGCGGTGTGCGCTCACGTAGCCAGTCGATGACGGCGGCCCCGGTGCGCCCTTCACGTTGCCCGAGCAAGCCCCGGGGCGCCGGCCAGGTCGACGAACCCGGTGTCCCACGGATCGACCCTCACCCACCGCTGCGTCAGCTCGCAGCGCGTCCAGCGGGGCTTTCCGCGGCGGGTCTGGTCGATGCCGAGCACCCGGGTCGGTTCGGGCTCGGCCAGCAACGCCTTGGCGTGGGCGACGAACGCGCGGTGCGCGGTCGGCCACGACACCCCGTGGACGGTGGCGACCTCGGCCACCGAGCGGGCCGCATCCCCGATCGCCGCGCCGATCTGGGTGCGCAGCCGCCCGGTAGTCCGCGCCCGGCCGGGACCTGCTCGATGGACTCGGTGAAGGAACCGCGTTCGCAGTAGTCTTCCCGGCACCGCCAGCGGGTCTTGTTCCACCGCACTATGATTCGATTCTCCCCATAGTGAATGTCGCGCGGCGAGGTGCTCACCTGACCCCTTCACCGCCGTGGAGAACACCCCACACGACGGGCACGCGGCCGCCGTCTCACTCGCGGTCACCGCGTGCACCTCACGCGTCCCATCGGCTCAGCGCTCGACACGCTCGACCCGTACGCCTGGCAGCCCAAACAACAGTGTCTACCGTCGGACACGGCCCTTGGTTTCCTTCCATCGCCTGAATGCTTCGCAACTTTCAGACTTCGGAAGGCCAAGGGCCTCCAACTTCAACGACACGCTCTATATGAGCGAAATCACAACTGCCCGCTTAAGATTGAACAGCCCGTTTGACGGATTTCCTGAGTTGTCCAGCCACTCCACCGCACGACCACCACGTTAAGAACGAAGGCTGGCAACGTCGTGTGGGAACACTGGGACCATCCGATGGGTCGAAAGACCGCCTCTTGCAACGGCGTTGAGGCGCACGCGCCTTATCGCGATGATCGGCGACCTCCCGGCAATTTCAGTAATCGTGAGCGACTCTCGCGGGCGACTACCCTTTGCAGGCAAAGATCCGGCTGAATGGTATCCGCGTTCGGCGTCTCCACGTCGGCGTCCAGCTAATCACCCGTCGTCGGCACATGCCCCCGGACGTGGCTAGCTCCCAGCATCAACAGCAGGACCAGGGGCACTTATCGCGAGGGCGGTTCGCGCACGACTGTTCGCCGGTGAAATCTGTTGCGACGTGGCCGGGTCGCGGCGCGCGCCGTACCGTCGGGCCAGCCAAGCGCACACCATCAACTGCATTTGGTGGAACATCATCAACGGCACGACCATCAACCCTGCCGTCGCCGCGGGCAAAAACACGCTGGCCAAGGGCAATCCGCTGGCTAGCGATTTCTTCGAGCCGCAGAAAACGATCGCGATCTGATCCTCGGTCGTGAACCGCAGTCGACGTGCGACCGTCATGCTCGACGCGATCACAGTTCCCAGGAGCGCGGCGTTGATGATGAACAACATCACGAGCGAGGGGACGGTGAGTCGACTCCAGATCCCGGCTACTACACCCTCGCTGAATGCCGCGTACACCACCAGCAGGATCGATCCGCGGTCGACATAGCCAAGCACCTTCTTGTGCCGGGCAACGAATCCGACCGATCCAACTCTGTAGCAGCTGCCCGGCGACAAAGGGCACCAACAACTGCAGCAGTATGTCGCGGATCGCCACGAGCGACACCCCGCCGCCAGTCTGGGTGACCAGGGAAGCCGTCACCAGCACCGGCGTCAGCACGATCCCGAGCAGGTTGGAGAATGAAGCGCTGCATATCGCCGCCGCAACATTGCCTTTGGCGATCGAGGTGAAGGCGATCGACGATTGCACCGTCGAGGGCAGGCAGCACAAGAACATCACGCCCGCGTACAACTCCGGAGTCAACACGTCAGGCACCAATACGCGACAGATCAACCCCAGCGCCGGGAAAACCAGGAAGGTGAAGGCCAACACCAGGCCATGCAGTCGCCAGTGCCACAGTCCGGATAACGCGGCACGGGTCGACAGCCGGGCGCCGTACAGGAAGAACAACAGCCCGATCGCGAGGGTCGTGGCGAGCTTGCAGTCATCGGCGACGATGCCGCGTGCAGGCAGCACCGAAGCCACTCCGACGGTGGTGAGCAGCAACAGAATGTAGGGATCGATCCGGGGTCGAAACATCAGCCGGCAGCGCGCATTTCCGATCCCCAGTCGAGTCGGTGCCGTAGGTGATGACGGGAAAGATTGCGCTCCAACAACGCTATCGAGCTGGCCACACCAACGTCATCGGTCGTTACGTCGGCAAGTCGACCATCGTTCGCGCGCAGTTCGGTCAATGCGTTGGCCATCGCAGTGTGCGCCGCGAACAAGCAGGGTGTCGAGTAGATCGCCACGTTGATGCCGAGCTCCTCCAGCTCGGACAGCGACAGTCGGGGCGACAAACCACCCGCGATCTGGTTGAACAGCAGCGGCTTATTGCCAACCACCCCGCGCACCTTGCGGATCCATTCCACGCTACGCACACCGTCGACCAGGAGAACGTCGGCATCGGTGGCGGCAAGCATTTCGGCCCGGCGCAGAATCTCAGACTCCTCGGTCGCATCGGTGCGGGCCACCACGACAAGCTCAGACCTGGTCTCCAGCACCAGGTTCAGCTTCTCCAAGGACTGCTCGATAGGCAGGACTTGCTTGCCGGTGACGTGGCCACAGCGGCGTGGCCGCTTCTGGTCCTCGAGGATCACGCCCGAGGCGCCGATGCGCTCCAGATGCTCCACCACGTGGCAGGCCACCTCTGGGTCGACATAACCGTCGTCGATATCCACCAGTAGGTGCTGCTGCGGGAACGCAAGCCGCAACCGTTGCACGAAGCTGACCATGTCCGGCCAGGCGATGAACCCAATGTCGGGCAGCCCGTAATACGAAGCTGCGAAACCGAAGCCCGACACGAACATCCCGCCGAAGTGTTGCGCCGCCAAAGAGGCGGAATACATATCGAATATCCCGATCAGCGGAGTGATGCATTCGTTGTGCACCTCGTCACGAAGCGCATCTCCATAACCCATGTTGTACTCCTTGTCATCGAGGCCGACGGCTCCAAATGTCCACGCCTCAGCCTGCTTTGAACCCTTATCGGCCCAGTACAGAAACTGTGCATGCGTTCCGCTGAAGGCGAGCTGAGACAGCCTGAGCCGATTCCCAGGCGTCGCTACCGGTGGTTCGGCTGGACCTGTTGGCGACGCGCCGCGGCGGGTACTGCTGGCTGGAGCGCCGCGATCCGGTAAGAGTTCGGCCGCAAGGAGATTGGTGGAGCGACTCGGATACGACACCGTTTGCAGCGACCCTCGTCGCCGCCGTGCGCGCCGTGACCCCGGTGGCGTCGCACCCGGAAACTCACGCGATGACCGGAATCGACTACCGCGAGTACTACATCCAGAACACCTGTGGCGCGACGCGACGGATGCGCAGCGGGCAATCGGGCCGGCCATCGAATCAATAGCGCGAGCCCGATCCGGCTGGGGCTCGGGGCGGTGATCGAGGGCTGGGCAATTCTGCCTGACCTCTTCTTCGGCGCGGACCTGCCCGACGTGGACCCCTGCGGGCCGCCTCAGAACGGAATCAACGGCACCACGACGGTCCGCAGGACGATCACAGCCACAAACACTGCGGTAAACGCCAGGTCAATGGAGACGGACCCGAACCGAGCCGGCTTCAGCACCCGCCGGACCGGGCCGATCACGGGCTCGGTGATGCCATGGGTGATCCGGCGTGCCTGGTAGAGACCGCTGCGGCCGCCCGCCGGGGACAGCACGCCGATCCAGTCGACCACCA
>JAVXWV010000302.1:0-11071 GCA_032230775.1 Mycobacterium sp.
GCGTCCCAGTCGTCGGCTTGTGTCACGTCGAGGTGGACATAACGAGCGGCGTCACCGATCTCGTCGGCCAATGCCTTGCCTTCTTCGTCGAGGATGTCGCCGATGACCACCTTGGCGCCCTCGGCGACGAGTGCCCGAGCATCTTCCGCCCCCATACCCCGGGCGCCACCGCTGATGAGTGCAACTTTTCCGTCCACGCGTCCCATGACGGGTCAGGCTACCTTGCGGGCATGCTACAAGTAGAACCTGTTCCAGTTGGTGGGGAAGGAAACCAGGATGGCGATCCGTGTCGCGCTCATCGGCACCGGCAATTGCGGAAGTCTCGCACTCAAGCAGCTCGTCCAAGACGCCCGCTTCGAACTGACCGGCGTGTGGGTGTCGTCGGACGTCAAGATCGGCAAGGACGCCGGCGAGCTGGCAGGGCTGGACGTGACGGCAGGCGTCGCCGCCACGAACGACCTCGACGCGATCATCGCCGCCAAACCCGACTGCATCGTGTACTGCGCGATGGGTGACATCCGACTGCGAGAGGCGATGGCCGACGTCCAACGCATCCTCGCCGCGGGTATCGACGTCGTGGGATCGGGGCTCGGGGTGTTGCAGTACCCGTGGCAGGTGATTCCCGACAAGTACATCGAACGCATCGAAGACTCTGCGCGAGAAGGCAATTCGACGGTATTTATGACAGGGGTCGATCCCGGCTTCGCGACGGATCTGCTGCCCTTCGCGTTGGCAGGCACCTGCCAGAGCATCGAGGCTGTGCGCACCATGGAGATCGCCGACTACGCGACCTACGACGGCGCGACGGTGATGTTTGACGTCATGGGCTTCGGCAACGAGATCGGCGACCTGCCGATGCTCTATCAGCCGGGCGTGCTCAGCATCGCTTGGGGTACGGCCATCCGGCAGATGGCTGCGGGCCTCGGCATCGAGGTGGACGAGATCAAGGATTGCGTCGAACAGGAGCCCGCACCCGAGGACTTCGACGTCGCGGTCGGCACCATCAAAAAGGGCACCGTCGCGGCGGTGCGTTTCCAGATCGAGGGCATGGTGAAGGGCAAGCCCGCGATCGTCGTCGAGCACGTCACGCGGCTGCGGCCCGACCTGCGGCCGGACTGGGCCCAGCCGGCACAGCCCGGTGGCTCGTATCGCGTCGAGATCACCGGTGAGCCGTCCTACACCATGGACATCTGCCCGACGAGCCGCAACGGCGACCACAACTACGCCGCGATCCTCGCGGCGGCGGGGCGGATCGTGAACGCCATCCCGGACGTTGTCGCGGCAGCGTCCGGCATCCGGACCACACTCGATATGCCACTGGTCACCGGGCGTGGGCTGTACGCAGCAAAGTAGGCTGGAGCGCGATGAGCGCGCAGCCTCCCGCATCGGATCCCATCGCCGAGATCGTTGCGAGCACACCCGGCCCGCAGGTCGGGGCGTTCTTCGATCTGGACGGCACACTCGTCGACGGGTTTACCGCAACCGCACACGCCGGTGACCGGATTCGGCGCGGGCAAGCGGGGATCGGCGAGGTACTGGGCGTCATCGAGGCGTCGATGCGATACCGCTTCGGCCGGGTGAAGTTCGAGAGCTTGATGACGCGCGCCGCGGGCTATCTACGGGGTGAATCGCTGGCCGAACTCGACCAACTCGGCGAGCGGTTGTTCGTCGAGCGCGTCTCTTCTCGCGTCTTTCCCTACATGCACGAGGTCGTGCGTGCACATCAGCAGCGCGGCCACACCGTCGTGTTGAGCTCGTCGGCGCTGACCATCCACGCCGAACCCGTTGCCCGCTACCTGGAGATCACCCACGTGCTGTGCAACCATTTCGAGCTCGACGATCAGGGGCTGCTCACCGGGCGCATCGCCAGGCCGGTGATCTGGGGGCGCAACAAGGCGACGGCGGTGCAACTGTTCTGCGACGGCAACGACATAGACCTGCAGGGCAGCTACTTCTACGCCGACGGCAACGAGGATGCCGCGTTGATGAAGCTGGTCGGCAACCCCCGGCCGGTGAACCCCCGCCCCGGTCTCGCCGCGATGGCCGCCGCGGAAGGCTGGCGGGTGCTGCGGGTCGTCGGAGCGGGCGGGCCGAAGAGCCGGTCGCGCCAGTTGATGGGTTACGGGACGGCGGTGGTTCGGACGATCGCGGCCACCGCACAGCGCCGCGACTGAACGCATCGCCGGACAACTTCGGCCCTTCCTCGCAACCTGCCCGTTTCCGCATGGTGGCATACCTCGCAACTTGCGAAGCTGCAGCACGCGACGCCCTTCCCGGATGGCGCCGCGGCGCCTAAGCTAAACTAGAACACGTTTCAGTTCGGCGACCGCGCCATCCGAGGAGCAGGCATGCACACCCCCATCTGTGACGAGCTCAACATCGAGTTCCCGATCTTCGCCTTCACCCACTGCCGTGACGTCGTCGTGGCCGTCAGCAAGGCAGGCGGCTTCGGCGTGCTCGGCGCGGTCGGCTTCACCCCGGAACAGCTCGAGATCGAGCTCGCCTGGATCGACGAGAACATCGGCGAGCATCCCTACGGCGTCGACATTGTCATCCCCAACAAGTACGAGGGCATGGACGCCACCGACCTGTCCCCCGAGGTGCTCAAGAAGACGCTCAACGACTTGGTGCCGCAGGAGCACATCGACTTCGCCAAGAAGATCCTCGCCGACCACGGCGTTCCGGTCGACCACAGCGACGACGATGCGCTGCAACTCCTTGGCTGGACCGAGGCGACCGCGACGCCGCAGGTCGAGGTCGCGCTTCAGCATCCGAAGTGCACGTTGATCGCCAACGCGCTCGGAACGCCACCTGCGGAAATGATCAAGCACATCCACGACACGGGGCGCAAGGTAGCTGCGCTGTGCGGGTCGCCGTCTCAAGCACGCAAGCACGCCGACGCCGGCGTGGACATCATCATCGCCCAGGGCGGTGAGGCGGGCGGACACTGCGGCGAGGTCGGCTCGATCGTGTTGTGGCCGCAGGTTGTCAAGGAAGTCGCGCCGGTCCCCGTGCTGGCCGCAGGAGGGATCGGCAGCGGCCAACAGATCGCCGCCGCACTCGCCCTCGGCACCCAAGGAGCGTGGACCGGCTCGCAGTGGGTCATGGTCGAGGAGTCCGAGCACACCGCGGTCCAGCACGCCGCGTACGCCAAGGCCTCCAGCCGCGACACCGTCCGCAGCCGGTCGTTCACCGGCAAGCCGGCCCGGATGTTGAAGAACGACTGGACCGAGGCGTGGGAAAACCCGGACAACCCCAAGCCGCTCGGCATGCCGCTGCAGTACATGGTGTCCGGCATGGCCGTCGCCGCCACGCACAAGTACCCCAACGAGAGTGTCGACGTCGCGTTCAACCCGATCGGTCAGGTCGTCGGTCAGTTCACCAAGGTGGAGAAGTCCTCCGCGGTGATCGAGCGCTGGGTGCAGGAGTACCTCGAGGCGACCAACACCCTGAACGAACTCAACGAGGCGGCCAGCGTCTGATCGCGGCCGCTTGCGGCGGCTTTCTGCTCGCTGTGCTGTGGATGGACCTGATCTTCGACGCTCAGGTCCTCCGCCATCGCGGCGCTGAGGCACTACCCGAGCCGGTGCTCGCGTCGATCACCGGCTACTACCACCGTGCGACGACGACGTCACGCCCGATGAGTCTTCTCATCGCGCTCGTGATGGTGATCCTGTTGGCGGCGTTGGGCTTTCATGCGGTGCGCGGCGGCGATCCCGGGTGGGTCGTAACCGTAGCCGCAGTCCTCGCTGGTCTCCCAATTCTGCTGGCGATGATCCGGACCGTCCCGAACGCGGTACGGCTCGGCAATCGCGTCGGCACGCCGGACGAACAATCGCGACTTGCGCGGTCCATCTGCCGTGATCATCTGGTTTGCATAACGTGTATGTCGGCGTTTCTTGTCGTGTGGATCGCGTCGGCGTAACCGCGGATGGTCAGCTTTGCCTCGGTCTCTAGAACTGCACCGAGCGGTTATGTAAGGTGACATACATAGCCGGGTCGGACGAAGGGATCCAGACTGATGCCCAGCCCCCGCGAGCGGATGGTGATCTCTGCCGCGCTTCTGATCAGGGAGCGCGGCGCGCACCCCACCGCGATCGCCGACGTCCTCGAGCACAGCGGCGCCCCGCGGGGGTCCGCCTACCACTACTTCCCCGGTGGCCGCACTCAATTGCTCTGTGAAGCAATCGATTACGCCGGCGAATACATCGCGGCGCGCATCGCCGGTGCAGACAGCGGCATCGGCGTTCTCGACGACCTCATCGGCCACTACCGCAGGCAACTTGTCCGTTCGGGATACCGCGCGGGTTGTCCCGTCGTCGCCGTGGCGGTGGAAGCCGGCGACCCCGACAAGCAGGACCAGGCAACGCCGGTCATCGAACGGGCGGCGGGGGTCTTCGCGCGCTGGACGGACCTGATCGCTGCGCGCCTGGTGACAGACGGCGTTTCCGCGACCCGCGCCGAAGAGCTCGCGATGTTGTCCACCACCGCCATAGAGGGGGCGATCGTCGTCGCCCGCGCCTCCCGCGATCTGACGCCCCTAGACCTTGTCCACGGCCAGTTGCGGGATCTGCTGCAGGCCGAGCTGTCTGAAAGGAAATCCCGTCATGGCTCGAAATGATGTCGCCGCCGCGGCGGCGGTAGAAGATTGGCAATCCACCGCATGCATCCTGTGCGAGTGCAACTGCGGCATCGTCGTCCAACTCGACGGCCGCAACCTGGCCAAGATCCGCGGCGACAAGGAGCATCCCGCCTCGCAGGGCTACACCTGCAACAAGGCGCTGCGGCTGGACCACTACCAGAACAACGGCAATCGGCTGACCTCCCCTATGCGCAGGCGCCCCGATGGCAGCTACGAGGAAATCGACTGGGACACCGCGATTTCCGAGATCGCCGCGGGATTCAAGCGGATCGCCGACACCCACGGCGGGGACAAGATCTTTTACTACGGCGGCGGCGGGCAAGGTAACCATCTCGGGGGCGCATACAGCGGGGCCTTCCTCAAGGTGCTCGGTTCGCACTACCGCTCGAACGCGCTCGCGCAGGAGAAGACCGGCGAGGCGTGGGTCGACGCCCACCTCTACGGCGGTCACACCCGCGGCGAGTTCGAACACGCCGAGGTCTCCGTATTCGTCGGCAAGAACCCGTGGATGTCGCAGAGCTTCCCACGCGCCCGCACCGTGCTCAACGAGATCGCCAAGGATCCCGGCCGCTCGATGATCGTCATCGACCCGGTGATCACCGACACCGCGAAGATGGCCGACATCCATCTCCGCGTGCGGCCCGGCACCGACGCCTGGTGCCTGGCTGCGCTCGCCGCCGTTCTGGTGCAGGAAGACCTGTGCAATGAGGCGTTTCTCGCCGAGCACGTCACCGGGGTCGAGCCGGTGCGTGATGCATTGCGCGACGTTCCGGTCGGCGAGTACGCGCAACGATGCGGCGTCGACGAGGAACTGATCCGCACCGCCGCACGACGGATCGCCTGCGCCGAGAGCGTCGCGGTGTTCGAGGACCTCGGAGTTCAACAAGCGCCCAACAGCACGCTGTGCTCGTACCTGAACAAGCTGCTGTGGATCCTGACCGGCAACTTCGCAAAACGTGGTGGGCAGCACCTGCATTCATCGTTGGGGCCGCTTTTCCGCCATGTGACCGCGGTGGGGCGTACACCGGTTACCGGTGCACCTGTGGTCGGCGGGCTGATACCGAGCAACGCGGTGCCCGAGGAGATCCTGACCGACCATCCCGACCGTTTCCGCGCGATGATCGTCGAGAGCAGCAATCCCGCCCATTCACTCGCTGATTCCGCGGCGTGTCGGGCGGCCTTCGAGTCACTCGAGCTGATGGTGGTCATCGACGTCGCGATGACGGAGACGGCCCGGCTGGCCACGTACGTGTTGCCGGCGGCGAGTCAGTACGAGAAGCCGGAGTCGACATTCTTCAATCTCGAGTTCCCGCACAACACATTTCACCTGCGGCATCCGTTGCTCGAGCCGCTCGACGGCACGCTGCCCGAGCCCGAGATCTGGGCGCGGCTGACGCGTGCGCTCGGCGTGATCGACGACGCCGCGCTTCGGCCGCTGCGCGAAGCGGCCGAGCAGGGCCTGGTCGCGTACGCGCAAGCGTTCCTCACAGCGGTCGGCGCCAATCCGATGTTCACCAAGGCGCTGCCGTTCGTGTTGTACGAAACCCTTGGACCAACACTTCCCGACGGGCTGGCCGGTGCCGCGGCGCTGTGGGGCCTGGCGCAGAAGGCCGCCATGACGTATCCGGATGCCGTGCGCCGGGCGGGCCACGCCGACGGCAATGCGCTGTTCGAGGCGATCCTTGCAAGCCGGTCGGGTGTGACGTTCACCGTTCACGAGTACGAGGACGACTGGCAGCTGGTCACCCACGCCGACCACAGGATCGCCCTGCACATGCAGGAGATGCTCGACGACATCCGCGGGTTGGCCGATGCGCCTGCGGGGTTGACGACGCCCGAGTTTCCGATCGTGTTGTCGGCCGGTGAGCGGCGCGCGTACACCGCCAACGACATCTTCCGCGATCCGTCCTGGCGCAAACGCGACGCGGATGGAGCGCTGCGCGTCAGCATCGAGGACGCCGAGGCGCTTGGCCTGACCGACGGCGGTCGCGCGCGGATTACTACGGCGGCAGGCAGCGCCGAAGCCAGCGTGGAGATCAGCGAAATAATGCTGCAGGGGCATGCGTCGTTGCCGAACGGATTCGGCCTCGACTACGTCGACACCGAGGGCCGCGCAAAGGTCCCTGGCGTAGCGCCCAATTCGCTCACCTCGACTCAATGGCGTGACGCCTACGCTGGAACACCATGGCACAAGCACGTTCCGGCCCGCATCGAATCGGTCGCCGCCCTTAGCACTGCCTGATTCACGGAATCGTTTGGCGGCGGCTACCCCAGCAGGCGATGCGTCGCCCGCTCGAGCACCTGCTTTCGACTGCTTCCGTTGTGATCGGCGGCGATGAAATGGTTGCCGATGGCGAGCGCGAAGGCGAGCATGCCGCGGGCCTCGACATCCTCGGCGTCGTCGATGAACTCGCCGATCAATAGGCGCAGGTACTCCATGCGGCGGTTGTCGACGCGTCGGAGGCGCTTGGCAACCGACGCATCGCGCCGGGCCCAGTCCCGGACCGCGAGGTCGATCGGAAGCAATTCGTTGGAGAAGGTGAGCATGCCGGCCCTGCGGACCTTGTCCCGTGCGTCGCCGCCTTCCTGCTCAACCCGCTCGAGCACTTCTTCAGTGCTACGGCGCTCCCAGGTGTCGAGCATCTCGTCGAGAAACGCCTGCCTGCTGGGAAAGTGCCAGTAGAACCCGCCTCGGGTGACGTCGAGATCCTTCGCGAGCAGCTCGACCCGGACCGCGCCTGGTCCTCCCGCGGCGAGGGCTTTCAGGCCGGCATCGACCCATGTGCTCCGCGGTGTGCGGGTCTGGGCGACCATCACTTCTCCTCAGTTTGGTGGCAGGTCTTGACGCCGGTTCGCCATCAAGCATACAGTACTGTATGTTTGGTTCAGGGCCACTCGACAAGACCCAACACTCTTCGCGATCGTGGCGAATCCATCAGATCGCCAAGGACTTTCGACTACTCGACGTGTGGGCGCTGCCGACGCCCGGCGGCCCCGACGACTTCCGTGAGCTGATCCGGTTGATGGCCACGTTCGACCCCGGCGAGACTTCGCTCGCGGTTCGTGCCTTGTTCGCGGTCCGGTGGACGATCGGACGCGTCTTTGGCCTCGACCGCCAGGAAACCGGCCTCGGCACCAGGGTCCACAGCCTCCGTGACCGACTACCCGCCGACTTGGCCGACACCCCAAGCGATTTCGACGCGCATCTTTTCTCGCCGCTGTATATCACCGACGACGAGTTCGCGCTGGAGATCGCCAACCAGACAGTGCACGGCGTCATGCACGTCGGCTGGGTGCCGGACGGTACGGGCGGCTATCGCGGCCAGATGGCCGTCCTGGTGAGGCCGAACGGCGTGCTCGGAGTGGCCTACCTTGCTGCGATCGCGCCGTTCCGCCACCTTGTGGTGTATCCGCTGATGATGCGCGGGATCGGACGCGCATGGCGGCAATCGGCTCGTGGAGCACGCCCGTGAGCGCCGACGCGCGCCAGGTGGATCTTCCGTCGTCGGCGCGAGCGCTGAGCACTCTGGCCCGCGTCGACTACTGCGACGCGTTTCTCTTCGATGTGGGTGCGGCCCATGACGAGAGCGCCGAGGAGCTGATTCGCGAAATCCTGGAAGGCGCTCCCCTCGCCGTCAGAACCCAGCTCCTGTCAGGGTGGTCCGCGATCGGGCTGAAGGTGGGCCCCACGTCCGCGCGGTCAATTCTCGGCTGGGAAATTCGCCGAACCGAGCCCGATCATGTGCTCCTCGGTGCTGAGTCGCGCATTGGGATGCCCGGCGAGTTGCTTCTCGTGAAGGACGACGGCGCACTGCTTTTCGCGACGTTCGTGGCGCATCACAATCTGATCGCGCGGGCGATATGGGCCGTCACCGAGCCGGTGCACGTGCGAGTCGTGCGCGACATCTTGAGCCAGGCGAGCCGGCGGCTCCGAACCTAGGGAACAGCAGGCGCCCCAGGCAGCAGCGGTGCGTCGGGCGGCAGCGGCGCCGTCGGTGGCGTGGGATTGCCAGGCATTCCCGGCGGCGGTGCGGCATTTGCATTCATCGGGCGCTGTGTCAGCAAGAGGAGGGCGCCCTTGCCGTCCACTTCCTGTGTCTGGTACGCGTGCCAGATGTCGCGCAGATATGACATGCCGTGGCCCGAATTATCGGGCGGAGTGTCGGTGGTGCCGGGCGGCAGGTTCTCGGGGCTCGACAGGTGCGGCACGCCGTTGGGCGGCGTTGCCGGATCGACTGCAACGGGTTGGACGGTCCCGTCGGGCGCGGGGGTCGGCGCAGGTGTGCCGACCGCAGGGTCGGGCGCGGGCGCAACGGCGGCGGCAGGTGCCGGGCCAGGCGCGGGAACTGCAGGCACCGGCTGGACGGGCGTCGCAGGCGATGCGACAGGCATGACGGGTTCGGACTGCAGCGGGTCGGCAAGCGCCACGGGCGCGCTCAATGTCAACGCCGCAACGAATCCCAGCGACGCCGACACCGCGGTCAGCGCCTTCGCCTCGCGATCGATCCTCACCAATGCCCCTTCCCTAACCCGCTTTCAGGCGGTGTTACTGGGTGCTTAGTCTGGCTGGCAAAAATTGTTACATCTGAGGTTGATGTGAGGAAGCAGTTAATTAAAATTCGATGTTTCGGAACACGTTTCACTTGGAGTTTGATGTAACCCGCCGCACCACCCCCCATCTGTGGTGTAGCAATGCGCTAGGGGCACTAGACAACGTCATTTGAGGAGTGCATCTATGCCGTCTCCGGACCTCCCACCCGGTTTTGACTTCACCGATCCCGACATCTATGCCGAACGGCTGCCGATCGACGAATTGGCGCACATGCGCAAGGTGGCGCCGATCTGGTGGCAGAAGCAGGAGAGGGGAAATCTCGCCTTCGACGACGACGGCTACTGGGTGGTGACCAAACACAAGGACGTCAAGGAGATATCCCGTCGCAGCGACGTGTTCTCCAGTAACAAGAAGACCGCGTTGCCGCGATACCGCGATGAGGCTCTTCCCGAGTCGCTGGAGGGAGGCAAGGTCGTTCTGCTCAATCAGGACGCACCGCATCACACCCACCTACGCAAGATCGTGTCGCGCGCGTTCACGCCGCGCGCCATCGAATCCCTGCGCGATGAGCTCCGCGAGCGGGCACGCCAAATCGCAGAGGCGGCGGTGGCCGAGGGCTCCGGCGATTTCGTCGAGCAGGTGTCGTGCGAACTTCCGCTTCAGGCGATCGCAGGCTTGATGGGCGTGCCGCAGGAAGACCGCAAGAAGCTGTTTGACTGGTCGAACCAACTGGTCGGCGACCAGGATCCGGAGTACGCGAGGAATGACCCGACCGCGGCATCGGTCGAGCTGATCATGTACGGCATGCAGATGGCCGCCGAGCGAGGCAAGAACCCCGGCGACGACCTCGTCACCAAGCTGGTTCAGGCCGATGTCGAGGGACACAAGCTCTCCGACGACGAGTTCGGCTTCTTCGTCATCCTGCTGGCGGTGGCGGGCAACGAGACGACGCGCAATTCGATCACCCAGGGCATGATGGCGTTCACCGAATTCCCCGACCAATGGGAGCTGTTCAAGAAGGAGCGGCCTGCCACCGCGGCCGACGAGATCGTCCGCTGGGCCACTCCGGTGACGTCGTTTCAGCGCACCGCGCTCGACGACACCGAGCTGTCGGGCGTCGAGATCAAGAAGGGCGATCGGGTGGTGATGTTCTACCGCTCCGCGAACTTCGACGAAGACGTATTCGACGATCCGTACTCGTTCAATATCTTGCGAGATCCCAACCCGCACGTGGGGTTTGGCGGCACCGGTGCGCACTACTGCATCGGCGCGAACCTGGCGCGGATGACAATCGACCTGATCTTCAACGCGATCGCCGACGAGATGCCGAACCTCACACCGATCTCACCGCCGGAGCGGCTACGGTCGGGTTGGCTCAACGGCATCAAACACTGGCAGGTCGACTATCAGGGCGCGTCGTAACGCCCGGTCGCGAACTAGTCGGATAGTCGATGATCGAGCGCCAATAGTCTTCCGGTATCTCGGTATTCGACCGCAGCACGATCGCAAGGCCGGTGGCCATCGCGATGCCAAGCAGCCCGAGCCACAGTCCGGCCAGGCCGATGATCACCCAACACACCGCGGTGACCGTCGGCCACGGCGACAGGATGGCAAGCACGGGGGCGAAGAAGAAGCCGGTCCCGATGTACCACGCCGATCCGGCGCGGTCGCATATCAGCACGAAACGCAGCCACCCGGGAATCCCTGGCACCTTCTGCTCGCTCATGCCACCAGCGTGCCGCCGCGCGGGTAAGTGGCGCAATTACCTGTGAGGTAGTGGCTGCGCTCCCCCGTCGTACGCAACACTGAGCGCGTGACCACCGCTGCGCAGGCCAAGAGTCCCCCGTTCGGTTCGTTGATGCGTGAGTGGCGGCAGC
>JAVXWV010000047.1:0-4189 GCA_032230775.1 Mycobacterium sp.
CTGATCCGGGCCGGCATCGACTGCATCGAGCACGGCACCGGGCTGACGGACGACACCATCGAGCTGATGGTCGAGCGCGGCACCGCACTGGTGCCCACGCTGATCAACATCGAGAACTTCCCGGGCATCGCCGATGCGGCGGAGAAGTATCCGGCGTACGCGCGGCACATGAGGGACCTCTACAACACGTGCTATCCGCGGATTGGCGCCGCTCGCGAAGCCGGCATACCGATCTACGCGGGCACGGACGCGGGCAGCACGGTCGCCCACGGTCGAATCGCCGAGGAGATCGAGGCGCTCAAGGGCATCGGAATGAGCCCGACCGAGGCGCTGGGTGCGGCCAGCTGGACCGCACGGGCGTGGCTGGGCAGGCCCGGTCTGGAGCACGGGGCCAGTGCCGACTTGGTCTGCTACGCCGAGGATCCGAGGTCGGGCGCCGAGGCGCTCACCCACCCGGATGTGGTGATCCTGCGTGGACGGGTTTTCTAGCGCGAACCGTGCATCCGAGGCTCAGACGTATGCTCGCCTCCATGAGCGCGCCCGCGACAGATGCCGTCTTGGTTCGCGCCGACGGGCCGGCGGCGCGCATCACCCTCAACCGGCCGGGCAAGCGCAACGCGCTCAGCCTCGAACTCATGGAAGAGCTGATCGCCACGCTGCACCGGCTGGGGGAGGATCCGGGCGTCCGGGCGATCGTCATCGACTCTGCAGGCCCGGTGTTCTCCGCGGGTCACGACCTGTCCGAGATGATCGGCCGCGACGTGCCGTTCTACCAGCGGCTGTTCGATGTCTGCACCGAGCTCATGGAGACAATCCACCGCGTGCCACAGCCCGTCATCGCAAAGGTCGAGGGAATGGCGACGGCGGCCGGCTGTCAGCTTGTCGCCGCCTGCGACCTGGTGGTGGCCGCCGATGGTGCACGCTTCGCCACGCCGGGTGTGAGGATCGGCCTGTTCTGCTCCACGCCGATGGTGCCGCTCTCGCGCGCGGTCGGCCGCAAGCGTGCACTGGAGATGCTGCTCACCGGCCAGCCGATCGCCGCAGACACCGCGCTCGACTGGGGCCTTGTGAATCGCGTCGTCCCGGCGGAGGTGCTCGAAGACGAGGTGAGCACCCTCGTCGAAGCAATCGTGGCCTCGAGTCCGCTGACGGTCGGTCTCGGCAAGGAGGCGTTCTACGCCCAGATCGAGCTCGACGAACACCGGGCATACGACCTGACGAAGGCCGTCATGGCGATGAACGCTCGAACCGACGATGCCCAAGAGGGCATGTGCGCGTTCCTCGAGAAGCGCGCAGCGACCTGGCGCAGTAGCTAGACGCCATCTAGCCGTACTGGCTGAAGCCCCAGTCCAGCAGCCCGATCGCCTGGCCATACATATCGCCCGAGCCGTACATCTGCACGACCACGATGCTGTGACCGTTGCGCTGTGCGGCGCCGACGAACGTGTGCTGAGCCAGGTTCGTGAAGCCGGTCTTGCCGACCAGCGTGCCGGGATAGCGCTTCAGCAGCTCGTTTTGGTTGACGATCTGCTTAGGTCCGTCGTCGGTGGGGAAGAGCGACGACGGCTGGCGCACGATGGCGGCGAACGCCGGATACCGCAGCGCGGCCCGGTAGATCAACGCCAGATCGAACGGCGTGGTGGTCGACTCCATACCAGGACCGTCAAGACCCGAGGGTGAGGAGGCGTGGGTATTGCGTGCGCCAAGCGCGACCGCTTTCGCGTTCATTCGCGCGACCGCGGCCTGATAACCGCCTAGTCCCTCGGCCAGTGTGTTCGCGGCATCGTTCCCCGAGACCAACAACAGCCCGTCGAGCAGCTGACGCACCGTATAGGCCCGACCCTCCTTGACCCCGACACACGAGCACTCCACGTCCGTGTTCTCCGGTTTTGCGGCGATGACCGCGGTGAGCGGGAGCTGATCGAGCACGACCATCGAGAGCAGCGCCTTGATGGTGCTGGCAGGCGCGTGTGGCTCATATGGGTTGCGGGAAGCCAGAATTCGTCCGTTGTCCAGATCGGCCAGCAGCCATGCCTGTGCGGGACCTTCCGGAATCGCCACCGCGCCAGCGGGTTCGATGCCTGGCTCGGCCCGCACTGGGGGAGCGACCAACACGGCCGCGGATAACGTGATGGTCAACGCGGCCAACAACTTTCGCACGGGGGCCGAGCGTACTGACCGCGCTTGCCGACGAGGTCTCGGATGCGTTGCGATTCAGCAACTTACAGTGGACCGACGCTGACCTTTGGGTCCTGAGCGAAGCCCCAGTCCAACAGCCCGGCGGCCTGATCCCAATATGTTGGGCCACCCTCTTTGATCAGCCCGTACATCATCGCGATCACCAGTCGACGTCCGCCTCGGTCAGCGGCGGCGACGAACGTCTTCTTGGCCGCATCGGTGAAACCGGTCTTGCCGCCGATGGTGCCGGGGTAGCGGTGCAGCAGCTCATCCTCGTTGACAAGGGGCTTCTCGCTTGCGCCGGACGGGAACATGGCCACCGGTTGCGACGTGATCTGGGCGAATGTCGGGTTGGCCATCGCGGCGCGGAAGATGATCGCCAAGTCGCGGGCAGTGGTGAACCCCGAGCCGCCCGGTCCGTCCAGCCCCGACGGCGTCGACGCGTGCGTGTTCACCGCGCCGATGGACGCCGCTTTGGCGTTCATCTTCGCCACCGCGGTGTCATAGCCGCCAATCATGTCGGCGAGCGCATTGGCCGCGTCGTTGCCTGACATCAGCAGCACTGCGTCGAGGAGCTGACGTGCCGTGTAGGTGCCACCCGGTTTGATGCCCGCGCAGTTGCACTCGACTTGTCTGTCCGCGTCGGTACCGACGACGGTTGCATCCAAGTCGGGCAACTCCTCCAACGCGGTGAGTGCCAGCAGCGTCTTGATCGTGCTCGCAGGTGGATGGGCGACGTCCATCTCGCGACCGGCGAGCACCTGGCCGGTGTCCATGTCGGCGACGATCCAGGCCGGAGCGGGACCATCGGGGATCGGCATGCTGCCGACCGGCTGGACGTCGGAATCGGCCGAGGCGAGCGGCGTGACAGACGAAAGGACCAGACTCAGGCAAGCGGCGATGACCGCGACGAACCTCCCCATGGATTGGACACCTTAACCCTCGCGCCTGAGTGCACTTTCGTGCGGTGTTGAAATCAACCGCGTGTTGAGCCTGGAGGAGCTGACACTTGTTGCTTTGCTAACCATTCGGTTTTGCGGCGATGTCGCAGCCAGCAAGCGAACAGTTACCCCACCGCCGTGAGGCTGTCGCAGTACGATTGCACTCCTGTGTCTCCACGAAGGATGAGGAATCATGCGGTGGTCTCCGAGCATGGTTATCAGGTGGCTGGAACGGGAACCGGCGGCCGCGGTGCCGTTCGCGGTGCCGCTGACGGTCGCCTTCCTAGTTGGAGTGGGTGCGCACCCGGTCCTGTGCGCGTCCCTGCTGGTGCTGGCGGCCGCTGCTTTGGTCCTGATGGATATCTTCAGCCACAAGAGAGAGGCGGCGCAACACGCGCAAGTTGCGACCGGCCCACAGAAGCGGAACCGCCAATCGCGCGGCCACCAAGCGAGGGCACACGCCCAGCGGAAGTTGTCGCAACGGGAGTTGGAACCCGACGCGCGGCTTCGGGCAGAAGCCGCCGACGCCGAAGCTCTGGCCGCTGAGGCGCGGGTGCGGGCAGAAGCCGCCGAAGCCGAAGCTCTGATCGCCGAAGCCGAAGCTCTGGCCGCCGAAGCCGAAGCTCTGGCCGCCGGGGCGCGGGTGCGGGCACGAGCCGCCGAAGCCGAAGCTCTGGTGGCCGAAGCCGAAGCTCTGGTCGCCGAGGCGCGGGCGCGGGCAGGAGCCGCTGAAGCCGAAGGTCTGGCCGCCGAGGCGCAGGCGCAGGCGCGAGCGCGGGCAGAGGCCGCTGAAGCCGAAGGTCTGGCCGCCGAGGCGCAGGCGCAGGCGCGGGTGCGGGCAGAAGCTGCCGAAGCCGAAGCTCTGACCGCGGAGGCGCGGGCGCGGGCAGAAGCCGCCGAAGCCGAAGCTCTGGCCGCCGAGGCGCGGGCGCGCGGAGAAGCCGCTGAAGCCGAAGCTCTGGCCGCCGAGGCGCGGGCGCGGGCAGGAGAGACCGAAGCCGAAGCTCTGGCCGCCGAGGCGCAGGCGCAGGCGCGGGTGCGGGCAGAAGCTGCCGAAGCCGAAGCTCTGG
>JAVXWV010000434.1:0-5356 GCA_032230775.1 Mycobacterium sp.
CCAGCACCGGTTCGAGCACCGGCCGCCATCGCGCCGCCAGCGTGGGTTGTCCAGGCAGCTTCGACGTCGCCGAAAGCCGATATGCGGGCACCAGATCGTCGGCGCGCAGCAGCCCGAACAGGGCCGAGCCGACCGCTAGCCGGGCACGGGCGCGGGCTGCTGCTGCACCTCGAAGCGATCCGATGTCGAGCGCGTCGTAAAGCACGCCGGTATAGCGGTTGATCGCGGGCAGGGTCGCCGCGCTGCGCAAGACAGCGTTGCGCTCGATCTCGGCGTGCTGAGACGGGGAGATGCCCAGCGCGCGCCTGCAGGCCGAATGATCAGCTGCCAGCTCGACGAGTTCGTCGATAAGCACGTCGCGCAATGGCGCCAGCTCGGGTGAGCTCAGTGCCTCAACGCGCAGAGGCGGCCCTTCACCGCCGACCCGCTTGGTCTCTGACGGCGGCAGCAGCACGATCACGCCCGAGACGCTAGCCGAGGGCGTGAGCGGCTGCTGCTCGGTGCCGGGTCAGGCAGGCGGAGCGATATCCGCCGGTGCCGGCGGCGCGAACGGATCCGCGGGCGGCGGCGGCGCGAACGGATCCGCGGGCGGGGGCGGCGGTGCCATGAGCGGCTCCGGCGCGGGCGGCTGACCCATCGGCACCTCGCCTGCCATCATGACCACCGGCGCCTCAGGTGCGTCAGGTGCGTCGGGAGCGACAGCCTCGTCCACCGGCATCGGGAGGAACATGTGGTGGCCGAATTGCTTCTGGTAGGCGCCACCGCCTCCGATGCGCACCCCGCCGCCTTCACCGGACGAGACGGGGGTTCCGTCGGGCAGCGTGGCCGCGGTGTGGCCACCGTTCCAGCCGACGTTGAGGGCGCCGGGCTGCGTCCCGTACTTGAAGCCGCGGGTGAGCAGAGCCCTTTCGATGTTGCCGGTGTTGAACCGATCGCCATAGATCGGCCGGCCAGTTGCCGCATTCGTCACCCATGACACCAGGCCTGAGCAGTCCGTACCCCTTGGGGAATCTCCACCAGAGATGTACGGCGTGCCTGAAACCGAGCTCACAAGCGTCAACAGCGTTACGGTAGCAAACATGCGGCCGGACGTTAACAGAAGTTGCGAAGGGGCTTCAAAATCTGTGACGGCCACCACAATCCGCGATGGCTATCGCCTGGTTCACGGAATTCCATTGTGCTGTGGAGCTATTCAGCACCCCTAAGCAGGGCGTTTGGGAAAGTTGCATAATCACGAAAATGGTTCGGAGGCACTAAAAGTGCGCTCCTATGTGCGCCTGAGTGCCCAAAACTGAGACGGGCATCACAGTTTTGGAGCCATTTTCGCGCTGCAAATCTCGCTAATGCCACACCTTTAAAGCCCTTCGCCGAGCGGCGATTTCACAGCATCTGTCAATGCAAGGATCATTATTGCCAAGCGGCACATGCCTACACTGCGTTCGGCAGCGAAACCTTCTGCTAGAGAACATGTTTCAGTCAGCGCCGGGCGAGCAGCAAAGGGACTTCCTGCTCGGCTCGCGTCAGCGACCCGTGCTGCCCGATCAGCGACGACAACAACGATTCCACTGTGCGCCGCATAATCCCAGCTGAGCCACGTGCCGCGGCAACGACATCCCCGATGCGAAACCGCACGTCATCGCCAATCCGGTCGCCGAACCATCCCGCCGAGATCGCTTCGTCACGCGACACCACCCATGCCCGCTGCGCCAGCGTCTCCCGCCACGCCGCGAGCACCGAATCTGCGGCGCCGTGGGCGACGTAGACATGCCGGGCCCGCGGCTCACCACCGATAGCCTCAACGCCGTCAAGCATGGGCTCGGACGCGTCGACATCGACGACCTCGGCAGGGTCAATCGTGACCATGCCGTGGTCGGCCACCACGGCGAGCAGCCCGCCGGGCGGCAGACCCTCCACGATGGACTCCACTAGTCGGTCGACGTGTCGCAGCTGCATCCGCCACGCCGTCGAACCCGGGCCATAAACATGCCCGAGAAGGTCGAGTTCCGAGTGATAGCCGTAGCAGAACCCGCCGTCTGCAACCGCGGACCGCACGCAGGCGGCCAAGTCCCCGAGCGCCTGCACGCCCACATAGCGACCGCCACGCAGCACGGCGCGCGTCAGCCCTGACCCGGTGAATTCCGCGCCGGATATGACGCTGACCGCGATTCCGGTGTCCGCGGCCCGCTCGAACGTCGTCGGCATGGGCTGGACCTGTTCCGGCGGGACCGTGTCGCGCAGGTCGCGGCCCCACGGATGCGGTCGCCAACCGAGCGCGTTGACCAAATCGGCGCCGGGCAGCCGGAAGGAGAGCCCGACCATGCCGTGCTCGCCGGACCGACAACCGGTGCCGATCGCCGCGAGTCCGGCCACCGTGGTGGAGGGGAATCCGACCTGCAGCCTCCTGCCCCGCAGCGCGGCCAACACGGGAGCGTCTTCGGCGTACGTGTCGAGCAGGTCCGCGCCAAGCCCGTCGATCAGCAGCACGCACGCCCCGGCGATCTCGCCGGGCAGGGGGATAGGGGCGTCGAACCCTGCGACGCCCATTGCGGAAAGCACCGACGGCACCACATCGGCCAGGTGTGGGAGATTCGGATCTGGCTGCGGCAGTTGCACAATTCGAGCCTGTCACACCGTAAGCCGGCGGTGAGGTCACGCCGCTTCGATTGTTCTCTTAATCGCGGCAATACCTGCCGTCATCATCGTTTCTACGTGCGGGGCCAATTCGTCGGGCAGCAGGTCGGTGGTCCACACGAATCGAGTGCCATCGGCGTGGTCGAAGATCTGCGCCGCGCCGTTGTAGTGATGGAACTGCTGCCCGACGATCGCCCAGGCGACCCGGCGCGCCGCGTCGTCAACGGCGACGATCTCCTCACGCACGACCGTGCCATCGGCGAAAGTCACCACGCGCGTGTTGCCGTCCATTCGGGTCTCGGCGACGAATCCCGCAGCGAGGCGGGTGTGTAACGCACCGACATCGCTCAGCGCCTCCCAAACCCGTTGAGGCGGGGCGTGGATCTCTATTTCCTTATGAATCGTGGCCATTGCGACATCCTCCAGCGCACCACCGACAAGTTCGCAAGGCGGCTTTACCCGATCTTGACCAGGTATTGAATCGTGTCACCGACGATCGCCTAGATGACTACGCTTCAAACGGTGGAACTGGGGGTTTTGGGACCTCTGCAGGTCCGGCAGTATGGCCTGCCGGTCGCCATCCCTGGCGTCAAACCTCGGGCGATACTGACGATGCTCGGGCTGCACGGCGGCTCAGTCGTGTCTGCCGACACGTTCCTGGAACTCCTCTGGGGCAAAGATCCGCCGCGCACCGCGGCCAAGGCTCTGCAGACCCACATCTCCTCCCTGCGTCGCACGCTGGGAGACGGCTTCGTGTTGACGGAGGGAACCGGCTGGACCCTCAGCACCACCGAGGTTGATGCCACCCGTTACAAGTTGTCCGCCAGGATGGGCCGCGACGCCGTCGCCGCTGGGGACGCCAGCCAAGCGGTGGCCCGGTTCGACGAGGCCCTGACCCTCTGGCGCGGCACCCCCGAACTGCCCGATGGCCCGCGCGGTGTTTCCGAGAAGACACGCTGGATCGAGGGCCATGCCGCCCTCGTCGAGGACCGGGCCGATGCGCTGCTCGCGACGGGTCGCGCCGCGGAGATCATCGGCGATCTGGAGGCCGCGATCACCGACGCGCCACTGCGCGAGAGGCGTTGGGGCCAACTGATGCTCGCGCTCTACCGCGCAGGCAGGCAGGGCGAAGCCCTTGGCGCTTATCGACGTGCGCGCTCGCTGCTCGCCGACGAGCTTGGCGTCGATCCTGGACCGGACCTTCGCAGGCTCGAGGCCGCCATCGTCGCGCAGGACGCCGCCCTGGAAATGCCTGTGTCAGACCAACTTTCGGCGGTGACGCGCGCTGTGACCTTCCTGCTCACCGACATCGAGGGGTCGACTGCCGCCTGGGAGGCAGACGCCGACGCTATGGCGGTGGCACTCGCCCGCCACGACGAGGTCGTCGAGCACGTCGTCACGTCCCGCGGAGGACGGCTCATCAAGACACGGGGCGAGGGCGACGCGACGTTCTCGGTCTTCGAACGGCCCTCGGCGGCTGCCGCCGCCGCCATCGAGCTGCAGGAAGCGATCCGCAACGAGCCATGGGCACTGTCGGAACCGATGCGCATCCGGGTGGCGCTGCATACCGGTGAGGTCGAGCTCCGCGACGGCGACTACTTCGGTCGCGCGGTCAACCGCGCCGCACGATTGCGGTCGCTGGCGGCTGGGGGCCAGATCCTGTGTTCGGGTGCGACTGCCGAGCTCGTCATCGACTCAATTCCCGAGGATGTGATCCTCGCCGATCTCGGGATGCGGCAGTTACGCAACCTCGCGCGCCCGGAGCATGTTTTCGAGCTCCGCTTGGAAACAGCGGACGATTCCCAAGCCCTGACCGCCGACACGCCCATGGAGCGTCCTGGGCTGCCCGCGGTGTTGGCCGGGCCCGGGCCGTTCGTCGGGCGCGGACCCGAACTCGAGCGACTTCTGTCCGCCTGGCAGACCGCGCTTGGGGGCGGCGCGCACGCAGTACTGATCGCCGGGGAACCCGGCGTAGGCAAGACCCGGCTGGCCGGTGAATGGTCCCGACACGCCTACGAGCAAGGAGCCGTCGTCCTTTACGGCCGATGCGACGAGGACCTCGGTGCGCCCTACCAGCCGTTCGCGGAAGCCCTGCGTTCGCTCATTCCCTGCCTCGGTGCGAGTCGGCTGCGGGGTCTGCGCGGCATCGAAGCACTGCTCTCATTGGTGCCCGGGCTCACGGACGTACTGCCCGATCTAGCCGCGCCGACTCGCGCGGACCCGGACACCGAACGCTATGCACTCTTCGATGCCGTCGTTGCGGTGCTCGGCGTCGCCTCCACCAACGCACCGGTCGTGCTGATTCTCGACGACCTTCACTGGGCGGCCAAGCCCACGCTGCTTCTATTGCGCCATCTCCTGCGCTTCGGCGAACACGCGCGTGTGCAAATCGTCGGCACGTACCGCAGTACCGACCTCGACCGCTCCCATCCTCTGGCGGCGATGCTCGCCGACCTTCACCGCGACGGCTCCGCCACTCGCCTTCAGCTCAGCGGCCTCGACGAGGTCGACGTGAGCGCGTATGTCGCCGAGGCCGGCTACGATGACGAAGAACTCGCCCGGGCACTGGCATCAGTCACGGGTGGCAATCCGTTCTTCCTCATCGAGGCCCTACGCCACGTGGACGAAAGTGGCGGCCGTTGGGATCCGAGCACCCTGCCGCAGGGGGTTCGGGAAGCCGTGAGCCGCAGGCTTTCTCGGCTTCCGGCGGAGACGAACAAGGCGC
>JAVXWV010000060.1:0-2735 GCA_032230775.1 Mycobacterium sp.
CAGCCCGTTCCAACACAGGTTGACAAGATGCGCGGCGACGACTTCTTTCTTCGGCTCGCGCACATCGAGCCACCACTGCGCCGTCATCGACACCGACCCGACCAGCGCCTGGGCGTACAGCGGCGCGGTCTCGGGGTCGAGGCCGCGGCGGGAGAAGTCACCTGCCAGGATCGACGACACCTGGTTGACAGCCTCGTTGAGCAGGGTGGAGTAGGTGCCGCCCGACGTGATAGCGGCCGGGGAATCGCGAATCAGGATGCGGAACCCGTCGGTGCGTTCGTCGACATAGGTCAGCAGCGCAAGCGCCACCCGCTCGATCCGCAGCCGGGACCGATTGTTGGTCATCCTCGTCAGCGACGACGTGATGCGGTCCAGGAGCGCCGACATCTCACGGTCGACCACCACCGCGTAAAGCCCCTCCTTGCCGCCGAAGTGTTCATAGACGACGGGCTTGGAGACATTGGCGCGCTGCGCGATCTCCTCGATAGAGGTTCCCTCGTACCCGCGCTCGGCGAACAATGTTCTTGCGACGTCAATCAGCTGATGGCGCCGCTCGGCGCCGGTCATCCTCGCGCGGGGTGCACGCACTTCCTTGTCGGGTGCTGCCACGCCTTCAGGGTAGGTGTACTTGCCCGCCGGCAGTGCAACTAGCGTCGTCGCGCCCCGAAGCAGACCTGAGCACATGCGAAGTAGAACTCCCCGCGCGCGGCCAGCAGCGTATCGACTTCGACTAAAGTCTCCTGCGAACAGCGGTTAACCGCTGGTGAGCGATCCGTCGTGGTGTAATCGGCAGCACCTCTGATTTTGGTTCAGATAGTTCAGGTTCGAGTCCTGGCGACGGAGCGACTGTGCGCTTTGATACGGCGTCAACGGCGTGTCCCGGATGAAACGGCACACTCGAAACGCGGAGGTCCGATTGACAACCCACGGTGAGGCCGCGGTCCTGGTTCTGGCGGCTGGCGCGGGGACCCGGATGCGGTCGGATACCCCGAAGGTGCTGCACACCCTGGCCGGCCGCAGCATGCTGGCGCACGCGCTGCATTCGGTGGCCAAGGCGGCGCCCGCGCACCTTGTGGTCCTGCTGGGCCATGACCGCGACCAGATCGAGCCCGCCGTCGCCGAGCTGGCCGATGAGCTGGGTCGACCGATTCAGGTCGCCGTCCAGGATCAGCAGCTCGGCACGGGCCACGCGGTCGGCTGCGCCCTGTCGGCACTACCCGAGGACTTCACCGGCATCGTCGTGGTGACCTACGGCGATGTGCCGCTGCTGGACGCCGAGACGCTGGCCGGCCTGATCGCCGCGCACCGCGCGGAGGCCGCCGCGGTGACCGTGCTCACCACCACGGTGCCCGATCCGACCGGTTACGGCCGCATCGTGCGCGCCACGGACGGTGAGGTGACCGGCATCGTCGAACAGGCCGACGCCAGCCCGTCGGAGCGGGCCATTCAAGAGATCAACGCCGGCGTCTACGCGTTCGACGCCGCAACGCTGCGCTCGGCGCTGAGCCGGCTGCGGCCCCACAACGCCCAGCAGGAGCTCTACCTGACCGATGTGATCTCGATCGTGCGCTCCGACGGGAAAGTCGTGCGGGCCTGGCACGTCGACGACTCCACGGTGGTGGCCGGGGTCAACGACCGGGTGCAGCTGGCCGAGCTCGGCGCCGAGCTCAACCGGCGCATCGTCGCCGCGCACCAGCGGGCAGGCGTGACGATCGTCGATCCGGCGACGACCTGGATCGACGTCGACGTCACCGTCGGCCGGGACACCGTGATCCACCCCGGCACGCAGCTGCTTGGCACCACCCAGATCGGCGCACGATGCGTCATCGGCCCGGACACCACGCTGGCCGACGTCACCGTCGGCGACGCGGCTTCGGTGGTGCGCACGCACGGCGGGCAGTCGTCCATCGGTGAGGGCGCGGCGGTTGGGCCGTTCACGTATCTGCGGCCCGGCACCGTGCTTGGCGCCGACGGCAAGCTCGGGGCATTCGTCGAGACCAAGAACGCGACCGTCGGCGCAGGCACCAAGGTGCCGCACCTGACCTACGTGGGCGACGCGGACATCGGCGAGCACAGCAACATCGGCGCTTCCAGTGTGTTCGTCAACTACGACGGAGAGAACAAGAGCAGGACCACAATCGGCTCGCATGTCCGGACGGGGTCCGACACCATGTTCGTCGCCCCGGTCACTGTCGGCGACGGCGCCTACACCGGCGCGGGCACGGTCGTGCGCGATGACGTGCCGCCAGGAGCACTGGCGGTGTCGGCTGGCCCGCAGCGCAATATCGAGGGCTGGGTGGAGGACAAGCGGCCCGGATCGGCTGCGGCCGAAGCCGCCCGAAAAGCCCGCGAAAACCCCTCCGAGGCGGCAGCCGAAGACGAGTGATCAGACGCCTTCTGTTGGCAATCTGGTAACCGGGCAACGCACAGGCCGAAAGGCTACGTACGATTGGCCCGTATCGAACCCCGACCGGCAAGGGCGCACAGTGGGCACCGAGTGGACCGACAACCGCAAGAACCTGATGCTCTTCTCGGGTCGCGCGCACCCTGAGCTCGCCGAACAGGTGGCCAAGGAGCTCGACGTCGAGGTCACCGCTCAAACGGCTCGCGACTTCGCCAACGGCGAGATCTTCGTCAGGTTCGATGAATCGGTCCGCGGCTGCGACGCGTTCGTCCTGCAGAGCCATCCTGCGCCGCTGAACCAGTGGTTGATGGAACAGCTGATCATGATCGAC
>JAVXWV010000470.1:0-3591 GCA_032230775.1 Mycobacterium sp.
AGTGCCAGCACCCCGGCGGCTGCCGCGCGGAAGGCGTCGGGCAGCCAGTTGGGCAGCGGGGACGCCGTTAACGTCCGGCGGCCGATGCGCGACCCGACCCCGATCCCTGCCCCGATCGCATGCACGGCCAGCACACCGCTGAACGCCCGCAGCGCATTCGGCGTCTGCAGCTCGGTCAGCACCGAAGACGCGTCGTGGATGACCGCCAGCGAGATCGCGGCGATCAGCAGCGGCCCGCCAAGCGCAGATGCAACCACCCAACGGGTGACGAACCACGACGACTGGGGCGACGTGGCCGCCGCGGTGGTGCGCGCAGTGCCCCACACCATCGCCAGCACCGGCAACAACGGCATCACGCCGAGCTCGCGACCGCCGATGGATACCGGCACCTGGTGCACACCCAGCCACATGCTGGCGATCGCGCCTGGCGCACCGGTCATGTCGCTATTGGCGATGAGCAGTTGCAGGAGCGTCACCGCCGCGATGATGACCAGCGCGACGACGGATGGCCCGAACGCGACCCGAAGCAGCTCACGCGCCTGGCGTGTGCCGACTGGCCGGTTGTCCACTAGTTGGGCCGCTCCCCCCGAACGCTCACGCGCGCGAAGTTGAGGCACGCGCGGCTCAGATTACGACGGCGGAGGGCCGGACTGCGTGGAAGACCCCTGTTGTACCGGTACCTGTGTCGTCGGCGCGTTGCTCGACGGCGGCTGTCCGTAGGCGGGGAATCCGCTCGGCGGCGTCGCAGGGCCGGCCTGCGGGCCCCCGGAGAATCCGCCCGCCGGCGGGCCACCCGGGTAGCCACCGGGGTACGGCGACGGATAGCCAGGTCGCAGCTGCGGGCCCTGCTGATGCGGTGGGCCGGGCTGATGAGGTTGTCCGTAATACGGTCCGGGTGCCCCGTACTGGCCGTACTGCTGCTGCTGCTGCTCGTAGCGGGGCCGCGGAGCGGGCGGGGTGATCACTCCGGCGTCGAACAGCAGCACCGCGACAGCGACAATCGCCTGCAGCACGCTGAACGCGATGATCAGGTAGAGGCCCCACTCGATGTTCACGCCTCTCGGCACGCCGAGCACGATGTTGATCACAAGCAGGAAACCGAGTACCGACAGCACCGCAACCAGTGCGGGCGCAGCCTTCTGCTTGGGCACCAGGCTGACACCGGCGATCAACCCTGCGAGCAGCGACGCCACCACGCCGAGGTCGAGCAGCGTCGGTGAGAAGGTGGCGTCCGCGCCCGCTCCGAGGAGCGGGCCGTAACCCGACAGGTACACCGCGAGGCCGAGCGCCGCGACGGTGGCAGTCAGATACACCGGCAGCTTGCTCGGGCCTTCTGGGGCCGGGGCGACATCCGGCAACTTGCCGAATTGCTGGGTGGGCGCTGAGAACTGAGTGGTCGGTTGTTGTGCGGGTGGATATCCGGGGCTACCGGATGGGCCTTGAGGGTACGACATGACCTCTCCTGTGCTGGACGCCTGAGCGATTCGTTCACCCACGCTAGCGCAACCTCATGTGAAGGCGGCGGTCATCTGACCTCAGGCGGACACCAGCACCGGCGAATCGGCCGAATCCCTTTCCGAATCCTCAATTTCCCGCACCAGCGGTAGTACCCGCGACCCGAAGTACTCGATCTCCTCCTGGAAGTGCAGGAAGCCGCCGAGGATCAGGTCTACACCGCGTTTGCGGTACGCGGCAACGCGTTCCGCTATCTGCTCGGGAGTGCCGATCAATTGCGTGCGGAACCCGTCGTTGTACTGCACCAAGTCCTCAAAGGTGGAATCGGCCCACATGCCGCGCTTGTCGGACGTCGAGTTGCCGGCCTGTTGCACAGCGGAGCGGAATCCGTCGACCGCTGGACGGTTGGCCTTGTCGATGATTTCTCTGAGGACGTCCTTCGCCTCTCTCTCTGAGTCCCGCGCGATGATGAAACCGTTGAGTCCGAATCGGACCTCGCGACCGACCTCGCGGGCGTGGTCGCGCACCTCGACGACCTGTTCGGTGACCCCGTCGAAATCCTTGCCGTTGGAGAAGTACCAGTCGGAGTAGCGCCCACCGTTGCGCCGCGCCGCGGTGGAGTTGCCACCCTGGAAGATCTCCGGGTTGGGCCGCTCGGGGGTGTTCAGCGGCTTGGGCTTGAGGGTGAAGTCGTGAATGCGGTAGAAGTCGCCGCGGAATTCAACAGGGTCGTCCTCGGTCCAGATCTTGCGCAACACCTGCAGGAACTCCGCGCTGCGGCGGTAGCGCTCGTCATGTTCCAGCCACGGCTCACCCAGGTGGGTGAACTCGTCTTTGAACCAGCCGGACACGACGTTGACGGCGAATCGGCCATTGCTCAGATGGTCCGCGGTGGCGCCGAGCTTGGCCAGCACGCCGGGCTGCCAGAGGCCGGGGTGGACGGCGGCGATCACCTTGAGCCTTTGCGTGGCCAGCAGCAGGGCCAGCGAGAAGCTGGTGGACTCGTGCTGGAACTCGGCGCCGTAGCTGGCCTCGTACCGGACCTGTGACAGTGCGTACTCGAAGCCGTTGTTCTCCGCGGTCCGCGCGAGTTTGGCGTTGTATTCGTAGTTCCAGTCGGTGCGCTGCTCGATGTCGCTGGTGACCAGGCCGCCGCTGACATTGGGCACCCAGTAGGCGAACTTGACGTGGTCGGCGATGCGTTCAGTCGTCATGGTGTGCCATCACACCAACTCCAGCGGCCAACCGTCGCGGGTAACGATCGCGCTGAAGGAAAGTCATCCGCCGCCTGTGATGTGGTCGAGTACCGGCTTCAGCCCTTCGGTCGGAGAGAAGTCGTCGGGCGCCAAACGTTGCATCGGTTCCCCCAAGTTGACGTGCCGACAATCAGTTTGCCGACAGCCCGCTCAGCGTAGTTCGTCCGACGTCAACCGGGATGAATCCGACGAAACACGATTCGCCAGGGCAACGCAGGAAGACCCCGCCTTGCGGTCGCAGACTGGAACACGTTCTAATTCTTGGCATGGACTACGGGCTCGTGCTTTTCACCAGTGACCGCGGTATCACCCCGGCGGCAGCCGCCAAGCTCGCCGATGACCACGGCTTTTCCACGTTCTACGTGCCCGAACACACCCATATCCCGGTCAAGCGCCAGGCCGCCCACCCCACCACCGGCGACGAGACGCTGCCCGACGACCGCTACATGCGAACCCTCGATCCGTGGGTCAGCCTCGGAACCGCAGCGGCGGTCACCTCGCGCGTGCGGTTGTCGACGGCAGTGGCGCTGCCGGTCGAACACGACCCGATCACGCTGGCGAAATCGATCGCCACACTCGATCATCTGTCCGGTGGCCGGGTCAGCGTCGGCGTCGGATTCGGCTGGAACACAGACGAACTCGCCGACCACAACGTGCCGCCGGGGAAGCGGCGCACCATGCTGCGCGAGTACCTGGAGGCCATGCGCGCGCTGTGGACTCAGGAGGAAGCGTCCTACGACGGTGAGTTCGTCAACTTCGGCCCGAGCTGGGCGTGGCCGAAACCGATCCAGTCGCACATCCCGATCCTCGTCGGCGCGGCCGGAACCGAAAAGAACTTCAAGTGGATCGCCCGCAGCGCCGACGGCTGGATCACCACCCC
>JAVXWV010000524.1:0-5415 GCA_032230775.1 Mycobacterium sp.
CCGGTCTCGCGGGCGCTGACCATCGCGAAGTCCTTGCCGGGATCCCATCGGCCGTCGGTGTTCATCGCGTCGCCCCAATGGTGGAAGCCGCCGCCGAAGTCGTAGCCGCCGGAGAACGCGCGTCCAGCTCCGCGCAGCACGATCACCTTGACGGCGGGATCCCGTTCGGCAAGCCCGATGGCCTTTTCGATCTCGTCTGGCATCGGCGGGACGATGGTGTTGAGGTGCTCCGGGCGGTTCAGCGTGATGGTGGCGACGGGACCGTCCGTCTTGTACAGAATCGTCTCGAACTCAGGCGTCGGCATAGCAGCAGTCGAGTCACTTCCGCCTCAGAAGTCAAGATGACACCTGTCTCGTCGCCCTTACCGTAAGCTCCTCAGCATGCTGCGCGTCCTTCAGTGGGCCACCGGATCCGTCGGCCGCCACGCATCACGCGCCTCGGTGACGACCAGGCGCCAGAGTGGCCGACCGGCCGCGGGTGGAAGGTGACCGTCGAAGGCAGGCCCTCGATGGTGCTCGACTCGAAGATCGCCACCCATGGCGAGGACGAAACCGATCAGGGTTGTCTTGGCACCGCGATGCACGCCGTCCACGCGATCGCCCCGGTGTGCACGGCGGCGCCGGGAATCCGCACCTTCCTTGACCTTCCGATGATTACGGCCGGGGGGTGCTGACGAGCCGCTGAGCGGTCGGGTCAGTCGCGCACCGCGCCGAAGTGGACCAAGGCCCCTGATGGCCGTAGGAAATCAATCCGCAGCCCGGCGCCCGTCAGCCAGCTCTGCAGGTCATCCTTACTGCCGCCGGGTCCGAATAGCCCCGCGCGCTGGAACATGCCGATGATCAGGTCCTGGCGTCGACCGGCGCCGCGGACGACGGCATCGCCGATGAGGCGGCCGCCATGTGCAAGGCACCGAGCGATCTCCCGGACCGCCGCAGCTGGGTCCGGCAGACAGTGCAGTCCGTTAAAGCACATGCACAAATCGAACTCTCCGTCGCCGAACGGCAGCCGCTCGATGTCCGCTTCCGTGAACTCAATGTCGTCGCGCCCCATCGCGAAGGCCTGTCTCCGGGCCCGCGCCAGCATGTCTACGGAGACGTCCGCGGCCACATACCGGACTTTTTGGTCCGCGCGCAGCCCACGCAGCGCGACCCCTCCGCCGCACGGGACATCCAGGACGGCAGAGCTATCCGGCAGGTCGCCGACCAATCGGATGCTGTCGAACAACAGGGTGGTATCGGTGCCCCACAGCGCGAGCCCGCCGGGTCTGGCCAGCCACTCGCGCTCGACGACGTAGTCATAGACGCCACCGCCTAGCCGACCGACGATCCGGTCGCTCCAGGTATTGCGCACATCGGACATGCGCTTACCATCCCGCGGCGCGGCGGGGTGGTCAATGGTCGTCCAGTGTCCGGTGGAGGAATTCGTATATCAGGGCGGACCTGAACGCGGTCTGCGCGTTGTCGGCGGCACCGGCGTGACCGCCCTCGATGTTCTCGTAGTACTGCACCGGCTGACCCGCCGCCTCCAGCGCCGCCGTCATCTTGCGGGCATGGCCGGGATGCACCCGGTCGTCCCGCGTTGAGGTGGTGATCAGCACCGGGGGATACCTCCGGCCCGCCGAAACATTCTGATACGGAGAGTATTTGGAGATGAACTCCCAATCCCCGGGGTTGTCCGGGTCGCCGTACTCGGCAACCCATGACGCGCCTGCCAGCAACAGGTGGAACCGCCGCATGTCCAGCAGCGGCACGCTGCACACCAGCGCACCGAACAGCTCCGGGTACTGCGTCAGCATGATGCCCATCAGCAGGCCGCCGTTGCTGCCACCCTGCGCGCCGAGCTGTTCGACCGTCGTGATACCTCTGTCAACCAGATCCCTTGCCACAGCGGCGAAGTCCTCGGCGACCAAGTGGCGTCCTTCGCGCATCGCCTGGGTATGCCACGTCGGCCCGTACTCGCCGCCGCCGCGGATGTTGGCCATCACGTAGGTGCCGCCGCGCGCCAGCCAAAGCCGGCCCAGCACACCGTCGTACCCCGGTGTCCGCGCCACCTCGAAACCGCCGTAGCCGCCGAGCAGCGTCGGTCCTGGTGCATCCAGATGTCGAGGACTGACCACGAAGTACGGGATTGCGGTGCCGTCGTCCGAGGTCGCGAAGTGCTGGCTGACCTCGAGGTCGGTGGCGTCGAAGAACGACGGCGCCCGCTTGATTTCCTCCAGTGCGCCACCCGCCGTCCCGTACAGCAGTCGTGACGGTGCATCGAATCCACTTGAGTCGAGAAACATTTCGTCGCCGTGCTCGTCGACGTCGACGATCACGGTGTTGGTGTTGTCCGGAATGCCCGACACCCGCTCGGCCTGCCACGATCCCGGTGTCACGATCTCGACGCGGCTGGCGACATCGGCGAGCGTGACCACCACAAGCTTGTCCCGCGTCCACGCGTAGTGGTTCAGGCTGGTATGCGCGTCGGGCTGGAAGACGACTTTCAGTTGTGCTGTGCCTGCGAGGAATTCGTCGTAGTTGGCTGCCAGTAGCGAGCCCGCCACATACGCCGCGGAACCCGTGTACCAGTCGGTGCGCAGCTCGATCAGCAACCAGTCGCGATGCATTGAGACGGTGGCGTCGGTCGGTGCGTCGATGCGAATCAACTCGGCGCCGCGCAGTTCGTAGACCTCTTCGTTGAAGAAGTCGATGGCACGGCCGAGCATCGTCCTTTCGAAACCCGGTGTGCGGTCCACCGATGCCGCGACGACGACATCGGTGCTCGCGGCGCTGAACACCGTTTCGGCCTCGTCGAGGGGCTGCCCGCGACGCCAACGCTTGACCAGCCGCGGATACCCGGACTCGGTGAGCGAACCCTCCCCGAAGTCGGTGCCGAGCAGCACGGTGTCCTCGTCTTCCCAGTTGATGCGTGTCTTCGCCTCCGGTAACTCGAACCCGTCGGCAACGAAGTCGCGTGTGCGCATGTCGAATTCGCGCACTACCGCGGCGTCGGATCCACCGCGCGACAGGCTGATCAACGCCAGTGAGTGATCCGGCTCGATGACGTCGGAACCAGCCCACACCCAATTCGTATCGTCACGACGCGCGAGTTCGTCGACATCGATGATGACGTCCCATTCCGGCGATTCGGCGCGATAGCTCTGCAGTGTGGTACGCCGCCACAGCCCTCGTGGGTTGGCCGCGTCGCGCCAGAAGTTGTAGAGGTAGTCGCCGCGGCGCCGCACATACGGGATGCGGGCATCGGTGTCGAGCACCTCCAGCGCTTCTGAACGCATCTGCTCGAACCGGTCGCCGCCTAGCTCGGCGAGCGTGGGCTCGTTGCGCTTGCGCACCCAGCCCAGCGCGTCGTCGCCGGTGATGTCCTCAAGCCACAGATACGGGTCGTCAGCCACGGAACCATTCTGGCGGGCGGGCGTAGTGTGAGCTCGGTTACACCGTTAGAAAGGGGAGTCACTGATGACCGTTTATGCCCGCCCGGGATCCGCAGACGCGCTGATGTCGTACGAGTCGCGGTACGCCAACTTCATTGGCGGTGACTGGGTGCCGCCGGTCGGTGGGGAGTACTTCGAGAACCCGACGCCGGTGACCGGGCAGACCTTCACCGAGATACCGCGCTCCACCGACGCAGACATCGACAAGGCGCTCGACGCCGCCCACGGCGCGGCGCCGGCATGGGGCAAGGCCGCGCCCGCCGAACGCGCCAACGTCCTCAACAAGATCGCCGACCGCATCGAAGCCAACCTCGAGTCGCTCGCGCTGGCCGAGGCCTGGGACAACGGCAAGCCGATCCGCGAGACACTCAACGCCGACCTGCCGCTAGCCGTCGATCACTTCCGCTACTTCGCCGGGGCGATCCGTGCCCAAGAGGGGTCGCTGTCCCAGATCGACGATGACACCGTGGCCTATCACTTCCACGAGCCGCTCGGTGTGGTCGGCCAGATCATCCCGTGGAACTTTCCGATCCTGATGGCGACATGGAAGCTCGCGCCCGCGCTGGCCGCGGGCAACGCCGTCGTCCTCAAGCCGGCCGAGCAGACCCCAGCGTCGATCCTCTACCTGATGTCGTTGATCGGTGACCTGCTGCCCGCCGGTGTGGTCAACGTCGTCAACGGATTCGGGTTCGAGGCGGGCAAGCCGCTGGCGTCCTCGAACCGGATCGCCAAGATCGCGTTCACCGGCGAGACCACCACCGGCCGGCTGATCATGCAGTACGCCAGCCAGAACCTCATCCCCGTGACGCTGGAGTTGGGTGGCAAGAGCCCGAACATCTTCTTCTCCGACGTCATGGCCGCAGGCGACGACTTCCAGGACAAGGCGCTCGAGGGGTTCACGATGTTCGCCCTCAACCAGGGCGAGGTCTGCACGTGCCCGTCACGCAGCCTGATCCAGGCCGACATTTACGACGAGTTCCTCGAGTTGGCGGCGATCCGGACCAAGGCCGTGCGCCAGGGCGACCCGCTGGACACCGAGACGATGATCGGCAGCCAGGCCTCCAACGACCAGCTGGAAAAGGTGTTGTCCTACATCGAGGTTGGCAAAGATGAAGGGGCGAGGGTAATTGCCGGCGGTGAGCGCGCACAGCTCGGCGGTGACCTCAACGGCGGCTACTACATCCAGCCGACGATCTTCGAGGGCAACAACAAGATGCGCATCTTCCAGGAGGAGATTTTCGGGCCGGTGGTCGCGGTGACGTCGTTCAAGGACTACGACGACGCGATCGGCATCGCCAACGACACGCTCTACGGGCTCGGTGCAGGGGTGTGGAGCCGCGACGGCAACGTCGCCTATCGCGCGGGCCGCGACATCAAGGCAGGCAGGGTGTGGACCAACTGCTACCACGCCTACCCGGCGCACGCGGCGTTCGGGGGTTACAAGCAGTCCGGCATCGGCCGCGAGAACCACAAGATGATGCTCGACCATTACCAGCAGACCAAGAACCTGTTGGTGTCGTACAGCAATAAGGCCCAGGGGTTTTTCTGATGGACGCCGAAACTGAACTTGTGCAGGCCAATACAGTCAAATCTCCTGCACAAGCTCAGGCTCGGCCAATGAGGGCACTGATCACGGACGCCGCCGCGCAGTTGGTGCGGCGGCTGCAGGATCGCCACGGCGCGTTGATGTTTCACCAGTCCGGCGGATGCTGCGACGGGTCATCGCCGATGTGCTACCCGGATGGCGAGTTCATCGTCGGCGATCGTGACGTCCTGCTCGCGATCCTCGACGTCGGTGACGGCGGAGTGCCGATCTGGATCTCTGGACCGCAGTTCGAGACGTGGAAACACACGCAATTGGTGATCGACGTCGTACCGGGGCGAGGCGGTGGGTTCAGCCTGGAAGCGCCAGAAGGGATGCGCTTTCTCAGCCGCGGCAGAGCGTTCACCGACGCCGAGAACCAGTTGCTTGTGCAACACC
>JAVXWV010000543.1:0-4910 GCA_032230775.1 Mycobacterium sp.
GCTGCCGCAAACAACTAGAGAAAATCACACTGCGGAACAATCGCAATGTGCGTGTGCTGACCGGGACTTCGGCGTAGGTCGATTTCGACCTGTGTGCCTTGGATGATCATACTCACCGTATCGATCTCTCGGTGCGGCATGCTGGCGAAATCCGCGGCCAAACCGAGTTCGTCGAGTAGTCGAAGTGTGCTGGCATGCACGGTGTCGCCGCGGAAGTCACGCAGGAAGTCGGCGTGCTTTTCCATCACGGTGACGTCGACGCCGCCGCGGGCGAGCAGCAGACCCAGCATGATTCCGGCGGGACCACCGCCGGCGATGACACAGGTGGTCTTGTCAGTGCTGTCGGTGCTGTCCACGTCAGCAGGCACTCGGCCATCTTCGCATCGAATAGTCTGGCCCGGTGGGCGGGTTCCTCAATTGGTGGGACGGCGTCGAACTGTGGCTATCCGGCCTGCCGTTCGTCGCCCAGACTGCCGTGGTGATGCCCGTCGTGCTGGCGCTGGCTTACGGCATCGCGATCGCTCTCGACGGGGCGCTTGGCAACGGGATTCGGGTGCTGCGGCGCGCCCGCCGCGACCGCGAGGACTCCGAATGAGCGGGTTGCCCCGGTCGCGGGTGAACTTGGTGCTCGTCCTCCTCGTGGTGCTGGTGGTCGTCGCGTGGCTGCTAACTCGTCAACCGGGCTAAGGCCGCACTGAGCGTGTTGCCAGACTCTGTTATTCTTCGCGCCATGCATGCAGTGTCCGGCAGTACCGGGGGCCACATCTTGGCTCTCATTGCCGTGGGTACGTGCGCTGTTGCAGACGTCCACTGTTGTCGCTGACTCCACGCCCGTCCGCGGTTTGGTGTCGGTATTGGCTGTTTCTCCGCCCAAGTACTGATCCCTCGCCTTGCTGTGATGACGGGCTGCCCCGTCAATCCCTGCAAGGAAAGGTCACCAATGCTCAATATCCGTAAGTCCTGGCGCCCCGCCGCCGCCCTGGCCGTCACAGCGACCCTGCTCGCGGCGTGCGGCGGTGGGTCCAGCGACGTCGCAGGCGGAAGCTCAACGCCGGCCGCCGAGACCACGCTGACGCTCGTCGCATACGCCGTGCCCGAGCCGGGCTGGAGCAAGATCATCCCCGCTTTCGCGGCCACGCCGGAGGGCAAGGGCGTCGCGGTGACCACGTCCTACGGTGCCTCGGGTGACCAGTCGCGCGCGGTCGTCGACGGCAAGCCCGCCGATATCGTCAACTTCTCCGTCGAGCCGGACGTCTCCCGCCTGGTCAAGGCGAACAAGGTGGCCAAGGATTGGAACGCCGACGCCACCAAGGGCATCCCGTTCGGATCGGTGGTTTCGCTGGTGGTGCGCAAGGGCAACCCGAAGAACATCAAGGACTGGGACGACCTGCTGCAGCCCGGTCTCGAGGTCGTCACCCCGAGCCCGCTGAGCTCCGGCTCGGCGAAGTGGAATCTCCTAGCGCCGTACGCCGCCAAGAGCAACGGCGGTCAAAATGCGCAAGCCGGACTGGATTTCGTCAACAAGCTGGTCACCGAGCACGTCAAGACGCGGCCCGGGTCCGGTCGCGAAGCCACCGACGTGTTCCTGCAGGGCACCGGTGACGTGCTGATCAGCTATGAGAACGAAGCCATCAACGTCGAGCGGCAGGGCAAGCCCGTCGAGCACATCATCCCGCCGCAGACCTTCAAGATCGAGAACCCGGTCGCGGTCGTCACCTCAAGCGCGCACCTGGACAAGGTCACCGCGCTGAAGAACTACCTGTACACCAAGGAAGGCCAGAAGATCTGGGCACAGGCCGGGTTCCGTCCCGTCGACCCGTCGGTCGCGGCAGACTTCGCCACCGACTTCCCGACGCCGCAGAAGCTGTGGACCATCGCCGACCTGGGCGGATGGAGCACGGTTGATCCGGCGTTGTTCGACAAGGACAACGGCAGCATCACGAAGATCTACAAGCAGGCGACTGGATGACAGCAACCGTCGAACCCAATCCGGAGGCGACCCGGCCCGAACTCACCGGCAACGGTGAGGGAGGGCGGGCGCCCGGCCTTTTGGCCCGCCGGCATGGGACGACGTCGCTGCGCGTTGGCGCCGCATCGATCTGGCTGAGCGTCATTGTGCTGCTGCCACTGGCGGCGATCGTGTGGCAGGCCGCTGGCGGCGGCTGGCACGCGTTCTGGGTTGCGATCACCTCCAACGCGGCGCTGGAGTCGTTCCGGGTGACGCTGACGATCTCGCTCGGTGTCACCTTCGTGAACCTCGTCTTCGGGCTCTTGGTGGCCTGGGTGCTGACCCGCGACGACTTTCCTGGCAAGCGCCTCGTCGACTCGGTGATCGATCTGCCGTTCGCGTTGCCGACCATCGTCGCCAGTTTGGTGATGCTCGCGCTGTACGGGCCGAACAGTCCGGTGGATCTTCATCTGCAACACACCAAATCGGGTGTTGGCATCGCGCTGCTGTTCGTCACGCTGCCGTTCGTCGTGCGCTCGGTCCAGCCGGTGCTGTTGGAGCTCGATCGCGAAACCGAGGAGGCCGCAGCCTCTCTCGGAGCCAACAACCTGACGATCTTCACCCAGGTGATCCTGCCTGCGCTGCTTCCCTCACTCCTTTCCGGTGCCGGACTGGCCTTTTCGCGGGCCATCGGCGAATTCGGTTCTGTGGTGCTGATCGGCGGTGCGGTGCCCGGTGAAACCGAAGTGTCGTCACAGTGGATCCGGACCCTCATCGAGAATGACGACCGCACCGGTGCTGCCGCCATTTCCATCGTGTTGCTGGTGATCTCGTTCGTGGTGCTGTTCATCCTGCGAGCGGTCGGGTCGCGGGCCGCCAAGCGTGAGGAGCTGGCGCGATGACACTGTCACCCGTCCTGCGCCACCTGTTTCGGTATCTCGCACTGGCGTACGTCGCGATCCTGGTCATCGTTCCGGTGGCGCTGATTCTGTGGCGCACATTCCAGCCCGGCATCGGGGCGTTCTTCGACTCGATTACGACACCGGCGGCGCTTTCGGCGTTGCAGCTGTCGGTGCTCGTGGTCGCGATCGTCGTTCCCCTCAATGTCCTTTTCGGCATCCCCACGGCGTTGGTGTTGGCGCGCAACAGGTTCCGCGGCAAAAGCGCACTGCAGGCCGTCATCGACCTCCCGTTCGCAGTGTCCCCTGTGGTGGTCGGTGTCGCGCTGATCCTGCTATGGGGCTCGGCTGGGCTCTTCGGGTTCGTCGAGAACAACCTCGGCTTCAAGATCATCTTCGGATTTCCCGGCATCGTGTTGGCCAGCATCTTCGTCACCGTGCCGTTTGTCATCCGCGAGGTCGAGCCGGTGCTGCATGAGATCGGCACCGATCAGGAAGAGGCGGCCGCCACGCTCGGATCGCAGTGGTGGCAGACGTTTTGGCGGGTCACTCTTCCGTCGATCAGGTGGGGCCTGACCTACGGCATTGTCTTGACGATCGCGCGCACGCTCGGCGAGTTCGGCGCGGTCATCATGGTGTCGTCAAACCTGCCGGGTACGTCGCAAACCCTGACACTGTTGGTGGCGGACCGGTACAGCCGCGGCGCGGAATACGGCGCATATGCCGTCTCCACGCTGCTGATGACGGTCGCCGTGATCGTCCTGATCGTTCAGGTGGTCCTCGACGCCAGGCGCTCGCGTGCGAGCAAGCAGGCCTAAGGAGAGACGCGAGAAAATGACCGACGCAATCATCGTGCGGGGCGCCAACAAGCACTACGGCGACTTCGCGGCGCTGGACAACGTCGACTTCGTGGTGCCGTCCGGGTCGCTGACCGCGCTGCTGGGACCCAGCGGATCGGGCAAGTCCACTCTGCTGCGTGCCATCGCTGGACTCGACCTGCCCGACACCGGCACCATCTCGATCAACGGGCGCGACGTGACCGGCATCCCGCCACAGCGGCGCGGCATCGGCTTCGTCTTCCAGCACTATGCGGCGTTCAAACATCTGACCGTGCGCGACAACGTCGCTTTCGGGCTGAAGATCCGAAAGAAGCCGAAGGCCGAGATCAAGGAGAAGGTCGACAACCTTCTGGAAGTGGTGGGGCTCGCCGGGTTTCAGACCCGCTACCCCAATCAACTCTCCGGCGGCCAGCGCCAGCGCATGGCGTTGGCGCGCGCGTTGGCGGTCGATCCCGAGGTGCTGCTGCTCGACGAGCCGTTCGGTGCGCTGGACGCGAAGGTCCGCGAGGACCTGCGGGCCTGGCTGCGTCGACTCCATGACGAGGTGCACGTCACCACCGTGCTGGTCACCCACGATCAGGCAGAAGCCCTCGACGTCGCGGACCGCATCGCGGTACTCAACAAGGGCCGCATCGAGCAGGTCGGCTCACCGACGGACGTCTACGACGCGCCCGCCAACGCGTTCGTGATGTCGTTCCTTGGAGCGGTGTCGTCGCTGAACGGCTCGCTGGTTCGCCCGCACGACATCCGCGTTGGCCGCAACCCCGAGATGGCGATCGCGGCCAATGACGACGACTCTGTCCAGGCCACCGGCGTCGTGCGGGCGACTATTGACCGAATTGTGGTGCTGGGCTTCGAGGTTCGCGTGGAACTGACAAGCGCGGCCGACCACACGCCGTTCACCGCGCAGATCACCCGCGGCGACGCCGAGGCGCTGGGGCTGAAGGAAGGCGACACGGTGTACGTGCGTGCCACCCGGGTTCCGCCATTGCCCGGCGGCACCGAACTCCCACGGACCGATACGGCCGACGAGGGCGAAGCGTTGACGAAGGCCTGAGCCTCGCGACTCAGAAGTAACCGTTCGCGGGCGGCCAGGCACCGTTGTCGATCACCTCGACTCGCAGCTCGTCACCACACTTCGCCTCCGAGCTGGCATCCTTGACATGCCGGTCGGGATCGTTGGGGCCGCCCGCAATTCCGGATCCCGACGTGCCGCCACCACAA
>JAVXWV010000556.1:0-11753 GCA_032230775.1 Mycobacterium sp.
CACCCCCACACCTCCGGAGGAGACCGGTGGTCGGCGGACCCGGTCGCCTAACAGGCATCCAACAGAATTCTCCACCAAGATGGTAGGTGTGCGTGATCCCGCGGGGGTCGACTCGATAGACGACGGATCAACCACCGTCGCGCGTCGAAGCGATTCTGCGCAGGTGGTCGTCGGCGGTGGCCTTCTTGTCGCGCTTCTCGTCGTCCTCGCGGTGTCGGTCATCTGGGTCTCCCATGATTCGAAACAGCCACTTGTCCAACCGAATCCACCTCCTCAGACGAGCTTGACGCCAACCTCCAGCCCAACCGTGGCCGCCGGGCCGATGCCGCCGCCCACCGCCACTACGACTCCGCAGGCGCCTCCCGCCGCCCCCATAGCGCCGGTCGAGGTGATGTCGCCTTCCCAGGTGACCGCCGAGACGATGACGCCCGCCCCACCCCCGATGCCGCGACTCCCAACTCTGCACGAGCTGTTCCCCCAACTGTTTCCAAGCGAATAAGCGCCGTATACCGTCGCGGGCAGTGTCAAACCAGATTGTCGTTGCCGGTGCAGTGATCTCGGGTTCGTTGCTGCTGGTGGCCCAGCGTGCGCGGCCGCCGGAGCTGGCAGGCCTGTGGGAGCTGCCGGGCGGCAAGGTGGCGGCAGGGGAGAGCGACGCCACCGCTCTGGCCCGCGAACTGCGCGAGGAACTCGGCGTCGAGGTGACTGTCGGGACGCGGATCGGCGCCGACGTGGCGTTGAACGAGACGACGACGCTGCGCGCCTACCGCGTCAAGCAGACCGGCGGAGCGTTGCACCCCAACGATCACCGGGCGCTGCGCTGGATCGGCGCCGACGAGCTCGACGGTCTGGCGTGGGTGCCCGCCGACCGCGCCTGGGTCGGTGAGCTGACCATCGCTCTCCAGACCGGCCTCGCCGTGCGCCGCGCGGTCGAGGCCGACAGGGCGGGCATCGCCGCGGTCGTCGTCGAGGCCTATCGACGCGAGTTCTCGACACTGTCGCGCAATATGGACGCCATCGCGGCCGTGCTCACGCCCGCGGTGGCGACACACCGATTCTTCGTCGCGGATCGTGGCGACGACGTCATCGGAGCAGTCGGATGCACGGACAGCACCGGCCGTGCCATGCGGGTGCGCGCCGCTGACTGGCGCAGCAACCTTGGCCTCGTGCGCGGCACACTTGCCGCACGAATTCTGGCTCCACAGTGGACATCTCACCTCGACTACCCGGACAGCACGGGCTACATCGAGTTCGTCGCCGTCGCCGAGCGGGCCCGACGCCAAGGCATTGCCACCAGGCTTGTCGAGGACGTCATCGCGCAGACCCGCTACACCGACTTCGAGCTCGAGGTCACCGACGTCAACATCGCCGCCCGCGACTGCTATCGCAAGATCGGGTTCGTCGACATCAACCGGAAGAAAGAGAAGTTCGGTCGCATCAAGGGATTCCGCGAGCGCATCTACATGCACTACACGCGCTAGTTTGCCTCTTCCGCCGTCGGCACACATTATTCTTCCGGACCATGCGTGTGCTGCGGTTCATCTGGAGTGGTGTGCTGGCATTCGATCGGGTGGGCCGCCGGATTCCGCAACTCGTGCAGATGTGGCTGATCGAGTTTTTCTTCGCCATCCCGCTGGCATTCTTCATCGGCAAGGTCATCGACATCCGTGGCGCGATGGGCGTGCCCGGCACGGGCGAGTCGATGCCCGGCGTCTTCTGGGGTGCGCCGGTCCTGTCATTGGTGACGGGATTCTTCTTCGTGCGGGGACTTGTTCGGCCGCGCGTCGTCGAGGGGTCTTTGCGCCGATGGTCCGCATCCCGATCGGAGGCGACGTCGATCTCATGGTCGCCAACCGCAAGGCAAGGGTCGAGTACGAGTATTTGACCAGCCATCCGTCGTACGCCCTGCTTCTGCTGCTGACAGTGCCGTTGCCGCTGTCGATGTGGTACTTCAGTCGCAACGAGGGCGATAGCACCTTCTACTGGCGGATCACCGGCATCGTCGGCCTCACCATCATCGGCGTCATGGCAGTGGCGCGCGTATTGGCTTGGTATGTCTTCCGATTCGGCAGACGCAGGCTGGAGGGCGTGTCGGGTCGGGCGGCCTGGGAGATCGCCTGGAAGCCGGTGCTGATGCTCATCGTGATGTGCTACGCGATCGTGTGTATTCCGTTGGGCGTGATGTTCTGGCAGCAAGACAGGCGCGTCGCCGCGCTACCCGTCGTCTCCGTCGCCGACGCGGAAGGACATGCGGGACAGTACTTCCGGGTCGAGGGGCGATTGGCGACGCAACCCGCGTACTGGGCGCCGAAGGGCACCGGTCGCGGCGGGAACAACTTTGCCGGAGCCGGTGTGCTGGTTGACCTTCCGTCCGGCGGCGATGCGCTGCTTCTCGCTGAGTCGATGGTGGTTTCGGACTTCATCTTCGCGATGGACGACGCGGACAACGGTCAGATCAAGACTCAGGGCAAGGTGATCGACGAGATCACCGAGGACCAGCGCAAGTACTACGGACTAGACGAGGCGGCGTTCCCCGAACCGACCGAGGATGGCCGCGTCATGCTGCTCCTGTCGATTCCGTAGCCATGTCCGGCGTCGCTCAGTAATGCAACCGGTCGTTCGCCATCCGCACACCGGAGTGGCGCAGTGAGTAGATGGGATGCATCAGAACCGGGTGTCGGCAATGCGGGCAGGACTCCTGTGGCCGATTCGCCGACGAGTACGTCAGATGGTGGCACGCCGCACACCTGACTATGTAGAAGGCGCCGATCCAGTTGAGCAGTCCGAGGTAGATCGCCCCGGTCGCAGCGGTCGCCAACACGGCGATGACTCCGATGGTGAAGACCTCTTCGAGCGTCATAATCGTCAACCTCCAAACCACTCTTGACGGGCACGGTCGACGCTACGCACGAAGACTGCGCGGAAACTGTGAGAGTCCTGTCGGTGAGTTGGCGGCGAAACTGCGCACGGATCGCGATTTCCTCAGAATTCGCGATCTGCCCGCAGGCTCGGCGCTGTCGCTTCACGTGACGGGCGTCTCTCGTTTTCGTGATTGGCCGACCGCACTGCGACAATCTCTGACGTGGACTTTCGCAACGTCGCCATCGTGGCACACGTCGACCATGGGAAGACGACCCTGGTCGACGCGATGCTGCGGCAATCGGGTGCGCTGACCCACCGCGGCGACGATTCCGTCGAACGTTTGATGGACTCCGGTGACCTTGAGAAGGAAAAGGGCATCACGATCCTGGCCAAGAACACCGCGGTGCACCGGAAGCACCCCGACGGCAGCATGACTGTGATCAACGTCATCGACACCCCCGGCCACGCCGACTTCGGCGGCGAGGTCGAGCGCGGGCTTTCGATGGTCGACGGCGTGCTGCTGCTCGTCGACGCCTCCGAGGGCCCATTGCCCCAGACCCGGTTCGTGCTGCGCAAGGCGTTGGCGGCACACCTGCCCGTGCTGCTCGTCGTCAACAAGACCGACCGCCCGGACGCCCGGATCGCCGAGGTTGTGTCGGAAAGCCACGACTTACTGCTCGACGTTGCCTCCGACCTCGACGACGAGGCTCAGAAGGCTGCCGAGGACGCGCTCGGGCTGCCGACGCTGTACGCGTCGGGACGCGCAGGTATTGCCAGCACCACCGAGCCCGCCAACGGTGAGAACCCCGACGGTGAGAACCTCGACCCGCTATTCGACGTGCTTCTGGAGCACATCCCGCCGCCGCAGGGCGACCCGGAGGCCCCGCTGCAGGCGCTCGTGACGAACCTCGACGCATCCGCGTTCCTCGGCAGGCTCGCGCTGATCCGCATCTACAAGGGCCGGATCCGCAAGGGCCAACAGGTCGCCTGGATGCGCGAGGTGGACGGCCACCCGGTCATCACGAACGCCAAGATCACCGAACTGCTCGTCACCGAGGGTGTCGACCGAACCTCTACGGACGAGGCCATCGCAGGAGACATCGTTGCCGTCGCCGGCCTGCCCGAAATCATGATCGGCGACACGCTGGCCGACACCGAGCACGCGCACGCGCTGCCGCGAATCACCGTGGACGAGCCCGCCATCTCGGTCACGATCGGCACCAACACCTCACCGCTGGCAGGCAAGGTGTCGGGCCACAAGCTGACCGCCAGGATGGTGAAGTCGCGGCTGGACACCGAGCTCGTCGGCAACGTGTCGATCAAGGTCGTCGATATCGGCCGTCCCGACGCCTGGGAGGTGCAGGGCCGAGGCGAGCTGGCACTGGCCGTGCTCGTCGAGCAGATGCGCCGCGAGGGTTTCGAGCTGACCGTCGGGAAGCCACAGGTGGTCACCCGCACGATCGACGGCAAGATGCACGAGCCGTTCGAAGCCATGACCATCGACTGCCCCGACGAGTTCGTCGGCGCCATCACGCAGTTGATGGCCGCGCGCAAGGGCCGGATGGAGGACATGACCAACCACGCCGCGGGGTGGGTGCGGATGGACTTCATCGTGCCGAGCCGCGGGCTGATCGGTTTCCGGACCGACTTCCTGACGCTCACCCGCGGCACCGGCATCGCCAACGCGGTCTTCGACGGCTACCGCCCGTGGGCGGGGGAGATCCGGGCACGGCACACGGGATCGCTGGTGTCTGACCGGACTGGCACGATCACGCCGTTCGCGATGATCCAGCTGTCCGACCGCGGCCAGTTCTTCGTCGAACCCGGTGAGGACACCTACGAGGGCCAGGTCGTCGGCATCAACCCGCGGGCCGAGGATCTCGACGTCAACGTCACGCGCGAGAAGAAGCTGACCAACATGCGTTCCTCTACGGCGGACGTCTTCGAGACACTGGCCCGTCCGCTTGAGTTGGGCCTCGAACAGGCAATGGAGTTCTGCGCCGAGGATGAGTGCGTGGAGGTCACGCCCGAGGTGGTTCGTGTCCGCAAGGCCGAACTCGACGCGACCACCCGGGGCCGTGCCAGATCACGCGCGAAGGCCCGCAACTAACCGGCCGATACCGTTCCTGGTTGGTGCGCAGGAGTGAGTCCTGTACGGCCCGAACGGTTTTGGCCGCTGGTAAGTGGGTGTTGTCCGGTGGACCGGCACGCCTCATGGTGGGTGTGTCGGTGGGCCGGAACTGCCGCACTTACCATCGCGACCGGGGTGCCGATTGGGCCTGGCCGGTGGAGTGCCCGCAGCGGTCCGCTGTCCGTTGCGGGGTCCTGCCGGCCGTCGCCTGATCGCCACGCCGAGGCCACGTCTGCCGATCGCAACTGCCGCGGCATGATGCCGGGTAACCGGATCGGAAGTCTGCTGCTGAAGGGGAATGCGCCAGTGCTGGGCGCCCCACTTGCTGGTGTAGGCCGCATCGACACCGATCACCGCGACGCCGCGGCGAGCGGCCATACTGGTTAGCCGGTTACGGAATCGTCGGGTGGGGATGCCGGCAATGGTGCGGCGCAACCGCTTTCCGTGTCGACCGCGGCCCAAGGTTTCGCGTCCGGTGGCGCGGGCATCGCAGAAATCCAGATTCTCCACCACGACTGCCCCGCAGCCGCTGTCTTGTGCATGGTCAAGCAGGTTGGTAATCGCCGCGCGCACCCGCCCGTCTCGCTGCGACGCGGGCAGCCCGGCGGTGGCCATCGCGATATTAGCTGGTGCGGCGATCGGGTTACCCGCGGTATCCAGCACGCAGCAGGCCAGATGGTCGGCGTTGAGATCCACCCCCAGGACCCGCCCCGCGCGCAGCTCGTTCAGCCCGGGTGCGGGATCCGGGGTGAGGGTCCAGGATGCATATAAGTACCAGCGGTTGCGCTTCGAGTCGTAATTGAGGTCGTACCGCACGGCGCGGCGTGCCGCCACCCGCGCCGCCCATTCGTCGCCGCGATGGGCGAATCTCACCGAGGCGGCCAGGGCCACGTGAGTGCCGAGCTGGTCGACGAGGGCTGCCGGGGTTTTGATGCGTAACCGCGCCGCCCCGTCAACGCGGATAGTTTCGTTGCCGCCGGGCTTACCGGATTCTCCGTCGGCGGTCAGAAACATCCGGGTAGCGTCCCACGACTGCCGCCACTGCTGCGTGCTCAACCCTGCCTGGTCGAGGTGGTTGCGGGTACACCAGAACCGCTTCCGACCCACCACTATCGTCGGACGTCCGGCCGACAGGGCCGCCTCAACCTTTTCCGACCGCTCGCGCAGTGCGGCCAGGCGCCGAGTCTTGGCGAACCGCTCGGCTGCGCTGCGATAGCCCCGACCCAGCCGCGTTCGGGATCGCCAGCCGGCCTCGACGGGGTCAATCGCAGCAACTTGGCCGGGCCGCAATGCACACCGACGCGCCAACACGTCGATCGCCGCGCGCAGATCCGCCGCATGGGCGGCAAGGCCACGCATCCCCAACTGATACTGGTCTTCGACCGCGCGGGTGATTGCTCCCGCCCAACGCGACGACGCTACAGCGGTTAGCGCCCGCTTACGCGCGGTGCGCCAGGCCGCCCGGCCCTTCCGATCCAGCACACCACAACGGATCCGACCGGCGAGTTCGCCGCGATACACCGATCCCAGATACGCCCCAATCTTGGTTAATGCCGCCGCCTCGGCTTCGGTTGGATGTATTCGGGTGCGAACCCGCACACCCGGCGGCGGCGCAGCCACCACCGGATCAGCGATCCGACGCAACCGCGTACGCGCAGCCATGCCCACATCGTGGCAGCCACGACCGACAATCGCGGCTCGCCAGAGGCACTGCTCACTTCCGAGCACTATCGCGCCAGTAGCTGCCGATACCCTGAACAGCGTGCCGGGCCCAGTACGTGTCATCGCCACGATATCCGCGCTGATGACGTTGGTGGCAGGTTGCACGGTCAGCCCTCCGCCCGCACCGCAGAGCACCGACACATCGAAGATCACGGAAGCGCCGCCACCGCGGGCAACGCAGATCATCATGGCCATCGACTCCATCGGCCCCGGCTTCAACTCGCATCTGCTGTCCGATCAGTCACCGGTGAACGCGGCGATCAGCTCGCTGGTGCTGCCCAGCTCGTTTCGGCCGGTGCCGGATCCCGCGTCGCCGACGGGGTCGCGCTGGGAGCTCGACCCCACACTGCTGGAGTCCGCGGCGGTGACCAACGAGAACCCGTTCACCGTCACCTACAAGATCCGTCCCGAGGCGCAGTGGACGGACAACGCCCCGATCGGCGCCGACGACTTCTGGTATCTGTGGCGCCAGATGGTCAGCCACCCGGGTGTCGTGGATCCTGCCGGCTACGACCTGATCACCGGCGTCCAGTCGGTGGAGGGCGGCAAGACCGCGGTGGTGACGTTCTCGCAGCAGTATCCCGCGTGGCGCGAGCTGTTCAACGACATCCTGCCCGCACACATCGTCAAGGACGTGCCAGGCGGATTCGCTTCCGGATTGGCGCGTGCGCTGCCCGTCACCGGTGGCCAGTTCCGCGTGGAGAACATCGACCCGCAGCGCGACGAGATCCTGCTGGCCCGCAACGACCGGTATTGGAGCGAGCCCGCCAAACCCGATCAAGTGTTGTTCCGCCGTGGGGGAGCGATTGCCGCGCTGGCCGATTCGATCCGCAACGGTGACACGCAGGTCGCTCAGGTGCACGGCGGCGCGGCGGCGTTCGCCCAACTGTCCGCGATTCCCGACGTGCGGACCGCGCGCATCGTCACGCCGCGGGTCATGCAGCTGACGCTTCGGGCACAGCAACCCGCACTCGCGGATTCCCAAGTGCGCAAAGCGATTCTGGGCCTAATGGACGTCGACCTGCTCGCGTCGGTTGGCGCAGGCGACGAAAACACCGTCACCCTCGCGCAGGCACAGGTGCGGTCCCCGTCCGACCCGGGTTACGTGCCGACCGCGCCGCCGGCGATGACGAAGGAGGCGGCGCTCGCCCTATTGGCGAATGCGGGCTACCAGGTCGAGCCGGTCGAGTCGGGGCTGCTTCCGACGCCGGGCATACCCGTGCCAGAGAACAACCGCGGGCGCGTCACCAAGGACGGCGTTCCGCTGACACTGGTGCTCGGAGTGGCGGCCAACGACCCGACGGCGGTCGCGGTCGCCAGCACGGCCGCCGACCAACTGCGCAATGTCGGCATCACAGCGTCGGTGGCGGCCCTGGACCCGGTGGCGCTCTACGGCGATGCGCTGATCAACAACAAAGTCGACGCCGTCGTCGGCTGGCATCAAGCCGGCGGCGATCTCGCGACCGCGCTGGCGTCGCGATACGGCTGCCCGGCTCTGGAGGCGACGGCGGTCTCGACCACCACGCCCGCCGCGACGCCGTCACCGTCACCCACGTCGCCGTCGCCAACGCCGACGAGCAGCGCACCGGTGCCGCCGCGGCCGACCACCACCGCGACGCCGACGCCTCCCGGCCCGGCACCGGAATCCGGTCAGCTCGTCCAGGCTCCCAGCAATATCACCGGCATCTGCGACCGCAGCATTCAGCCGAAGATCGACGCGGCGCTCGACGGCACCGAAGACATCGGCGAGGTGATCAACGCGGTCGAACCCCGACTGTGGAACATGTCGACCGTGTTGCCGATCCTGCAGGACACCACGATCGTCGCGGCGGGTCCGAGCGTGCGCAACGTCAGCCTGTCCGGCGCCGTGCCGGTCGGCATCGTCGGCGACGCGGGTAAGTGGGTCAAACCACCGCAGTGATCACTTCACACATGGGGTATTGGTTCCAGCCATCTCGGTGAGATCGGTCGGTGCGGGCGCTTTGGTACCGGTGGCCGTCGCATCGACCGTCGTGACCGGGGTTGCGACGGCAGCCGTGCTGCTGCTCGTCAAGTATTGATCGGCAGGGAAGTCGGCGCCGATGGTCAACTGCACCGTGTCAGCGGCGACGGCGTCGGATGCGGTCGCCGTGAGTTGCAGCCGGTCGGCGAGCATGTGCGCTGCGTCGTCCGCGCCGGGGCCGTAGGCGATGGTGCTGGCGTCGGCCAGACCGTCTGCGGTGGTGACGGTCCCGGTGGTCAGCCCGTCGACGCCGAAGGATTGCTCAACGGCTGATCCGAGGCCGTCATGGTTGGTGGCGTTGACGATGTCCAGTGTCGTTGGGACAGAAGGAGATTGCGTGAGAGTCGGAGTCTGCGGGGTCGATCCGTTGGTGAAGAGGCTGTGCACGATGGCCCGGACGCCTGCCACGTCGATCATGTTGACGTCCTCGCCCCGGGCGTCTTGGCCGAACTCGCTGATCGGCAATGTGTAAAGCGTCAGGGCGCTGTCGGTCAGCGTCGCGGCGTGGTCGACGAAGCTCGCGAGGTCGAACCCGGCGTCCACGGCGATGTTCTGCTGGGCGACCCGCAGCAAGTTGCGTAAGTCACTGGGACTGGACAACGCTCCGCCGTGGCGCAGCGCAGTCACGAGCGACACGATGAACGCCTGCTGGCGACGGGTGCGGTCCAGGTCGGTGAACATCTGGTCGTTCTCGTCGCGGCGTTGACGTACGAACGCCATCGCCTGTGCCGCGTCGATCTGCTGGACGCCGCGGTGGAAATCCGCGCCCGAGTAGCTGTCCGAGGTGTCGTTGTTGAGGCACACGGTGATCGGCTGAACGACTTGCGCGATCTGAAAGAACGCGCCGAGGGTTACTTCGATGAAGTGGTCGATCGGCACACCCAATAGCCGGCGCATGGTATCGATTTCGGCCCTGCGGCCCGCTTCGCGCGCCGTCTGCTCGCGGGTGGATTCGGCGATGCTGTCGCTCAGCGAGTTCAACGTCTGCTGGTATGCCAAGCCATACGCCTGCTTGATCTTGCCCTTGCACACGCCGCTCGGGCAGCCTGGCAGGTCGACGTAGTCGTCGCGGGGCACCGACACCGCGCTGACAGGGCCGTTGCCGCCCGGCAAGTGCAACAGGATCAACACGTTGGCGTTGTAGCCCCCGACGGTTTCGTCGCCGGCGTGCAGCGCGTCGTAGATGTCCTGGGGGAGCGGTTGGCCGTGCTGATCCAGTCTGCTGTCCAACCCCATGATGAGGATGTTCTGCGCACCGCCGACTGACGCGGGCCCACCGGCCAGCGCCTGCGATGTGGTGATGCCGCCGGAAAGATTGCGGTAGCCGGCCCAGCCCACGGCGGTGACGGCCAGCACCGCGACGGCGGCCAGCCCGGCCAGCACGCGACGGGCGGCGCGGCCCCAGCGTCGGTCGCGGCGACTGGGAAGCCGGTGCCGCGGGCCGTCCACCCGCGGTATCGGATCCGTATCGCACTCCGAATTTGCCGTTCGACTCATTACAGAGCCGGATTATCCCGGCAGCTCCTGAGAACGTCGGCGGGGCTTTCTCAGGATTGCGGCCGGTCAGCACGCGGAAATCGGCCCCCTCCGCGAACAGAGGGGGCCGATCGTTGTGTGGGCTACGACTCCGTGTTGTCGCTATTGGCGTCGGCGGGCCCCTCGTTGCCGTCGACAGCCGCGGTGGTCTTGCCGTCACCGCTGGTGTTTTCGCCCATCGCTTGGACATTCGTTCCGCCGCCGGCGACAGTTACACCGCTTCGCAGGATCGCGGTAGCGGCCATGAGTCTCATGTTGACCTCCACGAAGTGGGTCGGCTAATTGGATGCCCTGGCAGTTACGCTGCAAATTCGATTGCGGTACTGCAGAAGGCTAACATTATCGTCAGCGTAAAAGGGGTGCTTGAACGGACTCAGCACAAGGTTTGCTGAGGTAAATAGCTGATCAGAAGGATAGTAAACATCGTCCGGAAAACGATCGACAGATAGCCATCTGTTCAGTCAGCAACGAACTGACCTTACTTCTGTCGGTCACTTCAGCTATTATCCGAAGTACTTAAATTAACTGCAATTGACGCTAGCGTCAGTTCTGCCTAAGTAATTCGCGGCCATCGACGACGCCGGGATTTGCCCAGTGCCGCGATTGCGTGCAATACCAGTCGACGGGGGGACTCCCTGACCTTCGCGGCAAGGTCCGATGGAGCGAGGCCGTTGGCGACGCTCGTCGCGAAGCGCCCGTGGTTGCTGATCGCGAACGTGGGCAGTCGATCAACTCGACCGATGTTCGCGAAGCAAACGAAGACCATGGGCCGAGTAAGCCGCCACGAGGAATACGGCCAGCAGCCACCACGGTGGCCGGGCCAGCTCCCAGACGAAGATCGCGGCCCACATCGGCGCGCGCTGAGTTATCGCCAGCACGCCGGCCGCACAGGTCAGCGACACCGCGGGGACGCTGACGTGGTGCGGTGTCCACGTGTTGATCGCGATGGCGACAACCGATCCCATAGCCGCGCCGGTGGCCAATGCGGGCGTGAGCATGCCGCCGACCGCGCCTGCCCGCAGGAACGCCGCGGTGAGAAGAGGTTTGAGGAACAGGATCACGGCCGCCGAGCCGAGCGTCAGACCGCTGGCCATGCTCACCGTCAGGATGCTCTTACCGTTGCCGGGCAGCTGCGGCCACCACACGGAGCAGATGCCGATCAACAACCCGGCGGCAGCGATCGCCGGTATCAGCACCCACGACTTGATGGTGGTGGCGGGCCGGGCCAACGCCATGACTCGGTTGAAGAGCAGCCCCAAGCCAAATGCGAATGGCGACAGGATCAGCGCGAAACCCGTTAGAAGATAAGACAATTGCGGGTCAGGCCAGGTCAGCGGCGGGACCTCGTGGGTTACCGGTGACGCGACGGCGACGGCAAGGCTCGAGGTGATCAGCGCAGTGCCGACCGCTCGCGGATGCCAGGTGTTGAGCATGATGCGGGTGGCGAACAGTGCGCCGCCGACCGGAACGGCGTAGACGGCCGCCAGGCCCGCTCCTGCG
>JAVXWV010000133.1:0-2536 GCA_032230775.1 Mycobacterium sp.
CATCAGCATCTGCCACGCCGCCACGTTAGCGGCGTCGGCTATGCGGCGTCTGTCAGGGCGGGATATGGCTGCCACTGGTAGACGGCAGGCACGCATCGATGCATCAACGCCAGATCGACGGCGTCGAGCATCGCCTGCCGGGGGCCGGGCCTGCGGAGGTGCCGCGCATGCACGGCGACGCGCACGATGCCGTCACGCCTCGCGGTGCGCTCGGCCGACAGCACCAGCGTCCGGCACCACCACGGCTCGCTCAAGAACCCCTCGCCGATGCCGAGCACCCTCGCCCGCACCATAGTCTGACGAACCAGATCGGTGATGCCGTTCAATCCTGCCAGTAATCGAAATCCGTTGCGCGGCAACGCTGTTACTGTGCCTTGCGATACGGTCCAGCCGGGCGCGGCAAACAGCCGGGTGCGCAGACCCAGGTGCTCGAGGACGCGATCGGCGGCCATCAGCCGCAGGTTGGCCTCGTGTGCAGGCAATGTCGCGAACTCGCCGCGCCGCTTTTTGGTCGCGGCCTCGTCGAAGCCGTGCAGAACGATGGCGTCGCCGCGTTCACGCCGGTCAGCGAGCCACTCGACGGTCGGCGCGTCGGAGTCGAGCCGGTAGCCGCCCTTGATCCGGGGTGCCACGAGGAACGAGGCGGGGACGCCGCGCGCATCCAGCAGCTCGCAGAACGCATCCACCTCGGTCAGTGTGCGGTCGCTGACCCCGGAAACCGAGACAATCAGTTGTCCAGCCACGTGTTCATTGTCGCAACGTCAGGTGTCCCAACGGTTTACAACACGTGGGCAGGAGTTGACTTTCTATCGCGGCAGAACGGCCTCGATGGCGGCGATCACCTCGGGCGCATCGGGAACGGTGCGAGGCCGGAATCGGTTGACGACCTCGCCACCGGGTGCGAGCAGGAATTTCTCGAAATTCCACTGGATGTCGCCCGCCTCGCCGCTGTCATCGGTGGTCGTGGTCAGCTCGGCGTACAGCGGGTGCCGGTCAGGACCGTTGACATCGGTCTTGGCCAGCAGCGGGAACGTCACCCCGTAGTTCGCCGAGCAGAACGTCTGGATTTCCTCGGCCGTACCCGGCTCCTGGCCCATGAATTGGTTGCACGGCACACCGATCACGGTCAGGCCGCGCTCGCCGTAGTGCTTCGCCAGCTGCTCCAGCGCGGTGTACTGCGGGGTGAGTCCACATTTCGAGGCCACGTTCACCACAAGCACGGCGCCGTCGGCCAGCTCCGCCAGCGTGGTGAGACGCCCGTCCAGCGTGGTCAGTGCAATATCGGTCAACGGTGTATCGGTCATGCCCGCACACTAACCGTCGAAAAGCATCATTGCGATCTTCTCGACGTCGGCCATCGGATCGTCGTCGGTGTCGATCGCCTCGTTCAGCCGAAGCATCGCAAAGCCGTGCACCAAAGACCATGCCGCAAGAGCGGCGCTCTGCGGATCCGCCTTGGCGCGTGGGTCTTTCAGCGTGCCGACCCCATGCGCCAGTTCCGTTCCTGCGGCGTCTTGGGCCGCCTTGAGATCGGAGTCGTCGGGGTTGACGAGCGAACGGTCGAACATCACCGCGTAGTGGCCGGGATGGTCCAACGCGAACCGCACATACGCCAGCGCCGCGGCGATGAAGTCCGGCCGGGCATCCGCCAGCGCTTCGGCTAACAGCCGCCAGCCCTGTGCGGCGAGCGCCGTGAACAGCCCGCGGCGGTCGGTGAAGTGGTGCGCCGGGGCGGCGTGCGAGACGCCCGCCTCCCGCGCGAGTTCGCGCAGCGAGATCCCGTCGGCGCCGCGCTCGGCCACCAGTCCCGCGGCCTTGGCCAGGATGACGGCCTTCAGGTCGCCATGGTGGTAGGTATCCCTGCTCATGCCGCGATCATAACCGGGAATCTTGACAGTGCCTAGATCGTTCCTTAGCGTGTTTGTATCTTGTCACCGTCTAGATCGGGAGTTCGCATGATCGTTATTGCCTCTTTGGTGCTGGGCACCCTCGCCGCCCGGTTGATTGGCTGGCTGGGGGTCGACTACGTCGACAGCTGGCCTCAGGCCGTCGCCGTCGGGCTGGCGGTGATGTTCGTGATGACCGGGGTCGCGCACTTCGTTCCCCCGATGCGGCGCGACATGATCGCGATCGTGCCGCCGCGGCTGCCTGCCCCGGGATTGCTGGTCACAATCACCGGTGTGCTCGAACTGCTCGGCGCGGCGGGGTTGCTTTACCCGCCCACCCGCGTCGCCGCGGCCGTCTGCCTGTTCGTGTTGATGCTGTCGATGTTCCCCGCGAACGTCTACGCGGCGCGGATGCCGAACCCGCCGAAGTCCATGACCTCGCGACTGGACGTGCGTACGGCCGAGGAGATCGTGTTCCTAGGCGCTGCCGTCATGGTTGGCCTTGGCAGCATCCAGTAGCCTCGCGTACTCGAAAGCGGTTTCCTTCCAGCGTTCGTAGCGTCCACTGATGCCACCGTGGCCTGCGGTCATCTCGGTCTTTAGCAGCACAGGGTGACCGTCGGTCTTGGTGTGCCGAAGCGCCGCAACCC
>JAVXWV010000593.1:0-6885 GCA_032230775.1 Mycobacterium sp.
GACCTTCCACCCTGTCCCCAGGCGGGGTCAGGGCCCGGGCCGGAGCGGCTGCGCGGCATCACGCTGGAATGCGCAGGCGACGGCACAACTGTCGACGTCGCCAAGGCGGTGGCGGGCCGACCGACTGTCCTCAACCTGTGGGCCTATTGGTGCGCGCCGTGCGCCGAGGAACTGCCCGCGATGGCCGAATACCAGCGCCGGGCGGGAACCGGCGTCACCGTACTGACGGTGCACCAGGACGAGAACGAAGCCGCGGCATTGCTGCGGCTGGCTGAACTGGGCGTGCGACTGCCGACGCTGCAAGACGGGCGCAGGCTGGTCGCCGCCGCTTTGGCGGTACCCAACGTCATGCCAGCGACGGTGGTGCTGCGCGCGGACGGTAGCGTTGCCGAAGTCCTGCCGCGGTCCTTCACCAGCGCCGACGAGATCGCCGCGGCGGTAGGACCGACGGTCGGCCCGAAGACAGGAGAGCCGGGGTGAACTGGGGCAGTGGAGCGGGTGAGCTGACTCCCCTCAACCCTCAAGCCGCCCCGCCCTGGCTCAAGCCGCTCACAGACAACTGCCGAGACGTCAAGCAGGCCTATCGCAGGCGCGTGCCTCCCGAAGTGCTGGCGCTGGTCACAGCGGCGAACACCAAGGCCGCGATCACCGGAGAAAAGCGGGACGCCGCGGTGCTCGTGCTGTTCTCAGGCCAGGAGGACTCACCCTCCGGCGGCCTGCCCGACAACGCCGACCTGCTGCTCACTGTGCGGGCGTCGACGCTGCGCCACCACGCAGGCCAGGCGGCGTTCCCCGGCGGAGCGGCCGACCCCGGCGACGACGGACCCGTGTTCACCGCGCTACGCGAAGCCAACGAGGAGACGGGTATCGACACCGATCGGCTGCAACCCCTGTGCACACTCGAGCGGATGTTCATCCCGCCGTCCGGCTTCCACGTCGTACCCGTGCTTGCCTACTCACAGGATCCAGGGCCGGTCTTCGTCGTCGACAAATCAGAAACCGCGATCGTCGCGCGGGTGCCGGTGCGCGCGTTCATCAACCCCGAGAACCGGATCATGGTGTACCGCAAGGAGAATACGCGCCGCTTTGCCGGCCCGGCGTTCCTGCTCAACGAGATGCTGGTGTGGGGTTTCACCGGCCAGGTGATCTCGGCGATGCTCGATGTGGCGGGCTGGGCCAAGCGGTGGAACACCGACGACGTTCGTGAACTCGACGACGCAATGGCTCTCGTCGGTCACGAGGACAGCTACGGTGAAGCTCAACAATGACATCGTCACAGTGGCTTGATCTCGCCGTACTCGCCATCGCGTTCGTGGCCGCCATCTCCGGCTGGCGGTCCGGCGCGCTGGGCTCCCTGCTGTCGTTCGTCGGGGTCGTTCTCGGCGCGGTGGCCGGGGTGCTGCTCGCGCCGCACATCGTCAGCCATATCGGCGGCCCCCGCAGCAAGCTGTTCGTCACCCTGTTCCTGATCCTCGCGCTTGTGGTGATCGGTGAGATCGCCGGTGTGGTGCTTGGACGCGCGGTGCGCGGCGCTATCCGCAACCGCGCACTGCGGACCTTCGACTCGGTGATCGGGGTCGGCCTGCAACTGGTCGCGGTGCTGGTGGCCGCGTGGATGCTGGCCTCCCCCCTGCAATCGTCGGACCAGCCCAACCTGGCCGCTGCCGTCCGCGGCTCTAAAGTGCTGGCTCAGGTCGACGAGGTGGCCCCCAGCTGGCTGAAGTCGGTGCCGACCCGGTTGAGGGCCTTGGTGGACACCTCTGGGCTGCCCGACGTGCTGCAGCCGTTCGACCGCACGCCGATCATCGCGGTCGACGCTCCGGATGCCGCGCTGGCCACCGACGCCGTCGTCGCAGCCACCCGGCCGAGCGTGGTCAAGATCCGCGGTGTCGCGCCGGGATGCCAAAAGGTGTTGGAGGGTACCGGTTTCGTCGTCGCGCCCAACCGCGTGATGTCGAATGCGCACGTTGTCGCGGGCTCGGACAGCGTCACGGTCGAGGCGGACGGCCAAACGTACGACGCAGGCGTGGTGTCGTATGACCCCGAGGCCGACATCTCGATTCTCGATGTGCCGAACCTGTCGTCGACGCCCCTGCTATTCGCCGAGGGGTCCGCGCCGACCGGAACCGACGCCGTCGTGATGGGCTACCCCGGTGGCGGCGACTTCGTCGCGACGCCGGCCCGCGTGCGCGAGACGATCGAGTTGAACGGCCCCGACATCTACCGCACGGCCACCGTGACTCGCGAGGTGTACACGATCAGAGGTACTGTGCGGCAAGGAAATTCGGGCGGTCCGATGATCGATCGGACGGGCAAGGTGCTTGGCGTGGTGTTCGGCGCCGCCGTCGACGACGCTGACACCGGCTTCGTGCTTACCGCGAAGGAAGTCTCGCGCCAGATGGCGAGCATCGGCGACACGGAGCGCGTCGCGACGGGTGCCTGCGTCGGCGCTTAGCCGTACACCTGCGCCACGAAGCGCGACAGCTGATCGTTGACCACCTCTGGTGCTTCCTCGTGGCCGAAATGTCCTGCGCCGGCGATGGATACGTAGCGGCCATGCGGCGCGTAGTGCTGGGTCCGGTACACCGGATCAGCCAGCACATACGGGTCGGCGTCGCCACGCAGGTGCAGCACCGGCACCGCCAGCGGCCGCTTCATCGACCGCATGAACCGCCTGCCCTCGCCACGCAGCTGGCTGCGCACTGCCCACCGCTGATACTCCAGAGCCGAGTGCGCCGCCGACGGAATCTGGATGGCCTGCCGCATGTGCCGAATGGTCTCGGAAAAGTCTTCTGAGGCAAGCCATTTGCCACTGGCGCGGCTTCGCACCAGTCGCTCGAGTTCCTCGGCGTCGTTGCGGGTCAGCGAGCGCTCCGGCCACATCGGCACCTGATAGCGCAGCATCCACGGCAGCAGCGCGAGGCCCTGGTCACGCCGGCTCAGCGCCGAGGCCCGCAGTGCGACTGGATGCGGTGAACTGACGACGGCGATCGCCCGAACCATCCGCGGGTGCAGCACAGACGTTGCCCAACACACCAGACCGCCGTCGGCGTGGCCAACCAGCGTCGCCGACTTGTGGCCGAGCGCGCGCACCAGCCCCGCGGTATCGCCTGCGAGCGTCCAGCCGTCGTAGCCGCGGGGCGGCTTGTCGCTGCCGCCATAGCCACGCAGGTCGACCGCCACCACCCTGGCGCCGGTCAAGCCGCGCAACTGGTGGCGCCACGACCACCAGAACGAGCCGAAGCCATGCAGCAGGATCACCAGCGGCCGATCGGTCAGCGGAGGCGCCGCGGCGCCGACATTGGGCCCAGTGGCTGCGTCCTTCCAATCCGCTTCAACGACGTGAAAGCGAATCCCGTTGGCGTGCACCTCGAGATGACGCCAGGGACCGTCGATCCGTACCACCGACGGGTCGGGTGGGACCACTACCAACCCGACGGATCGGCGGTCACATCACGTGAGGTCTTGCCGTTGGGCGACGTGAGCGCCTTGTCCTTGTCGTGCCCCGGCGTGAGTGCCTCGCGGGTTTCCTTCACCGACTCGATGGTCTGTTGCGGCCCGCGGATCCGCCGCACCTTGAGCCAGCCGAACAGCGCAAGTACCGCGGTCGTCACCACCATCAGCCCGAACACGATCAGGAAGGCGACCCACCGCCACAGCCAGGTGTCGAGCAGTTCGGCGAGGAAGAAGAAGAAAAAGAAGGTGGAGTAGAACAGCACCACCAGCGCGAGGATGAAGAAAACGCTGCCGGTGAGGCCCTTCTTGACGTCGCGAGTGATCTCCGCCTTGGCCAATTCGACCTCGGCCCGCACCAGCGTCGACACCTGCGTCGTCGCGTCCTTGACGAGGTCACCGATGGACGGGTCGGCTTTGGAAGCGTGCGGATCGACCAGCGGTATCGAGGTCACCGTCGTCGGCACGCCATCCCTGCGATCACTCACGGAACAATTCCTCCCCCGCATCCGGTGACAGTCGCGGTTCATGTTGCCATGTGGCGTCCATCGAAACGATCCCGGCCGACGATAGACTGGCCGGGTCGGATGGTCGGGCGGCACGTCGATAGGGGTCAGATACTTGAGGACCAGCGTCCGCTGCCTGACGATTTCCGCGACGATCGCGACCCTGGCCACGCTCCTGCTGCCTTCCGCACTCGCCAACGCCGATGGCCTCGTCCCGCTCGGCGGAGGTTCGGGCATCGTGATCGAGGGCGACACCCTGTGCACGCTGACCGCGATCGGTAACGACAACAGCGGCAATCTGATCGGGTTCACCTCTGCGCACTGCGGCGGGCCTGGCGAAAGGGTGGCCGCCGAAGGTGCCGAGGCCGCAGGGGTGCTCGGCACAATGGTCGCAGGCAACGACTCCCTCGACTACGCGGTGATCCAGTTCGACCCGCAGAAGGTTCAACCGGTCAACAACGTCAAGGGCTTCGAGATCGACGGCCTCGGCCCCGATCCGGTGTTCGGCGACATCGCCTGCAAACTGGGCCGGACGACCGGCTATTCGTGCGGCGTCACGTGGGGGCCGGGCGAGCAACCCGGCACGATCGTCAACCAGGTGTGCGGGCAGCCGGGCGACTCCGGCGCACCGGTGACCGTGAACAACCGGCTGGTCGGAATGATCCACGGCGCGTTCAGCCAGGATCTGCCGACCTGTGTCGTCAAGTTCATCCCGCTGCACACCCCGGCGGTGACGATGTCGTTCAACACCCAGTTGGCCGATATCGCCGCCAAGAAGCGACCGGGTTCGGGCTTCGTCCCGATCGGTGCGCCTTCCGCTTAGCCGGCTACTTGCTGGCGCGGATGGCCTCGAACACGCTGGGGTCCACCAAGGTCGACGTGTCGCCGAGTTCTCGTCCTTCGGCGACGTCACGCAGCAGCCGGCGCCTGATCTTGCCGCTGCGGGTCTTCGGCAGCTCCGGCACAACGTGAATCTCGCGGGGCCGCGCGATCTTTCCGATCTCCTTGGCGACCTGCTCGCGTAGCACCTCGACCATGTTGTCGTTGTCCTTGGCGTGCGCCTCGAGAATGACGAACGCGCAGATGCCCTGGCCTGTGGTCTCATCCGAGGCGCCGACGACCGCCGCCTCGGCAACGCCGGAGTGTCCGACCAAAGCCGATTCCACTTCCGTTGTGGAGATCCGGTGCCCCGACACGTTCATCACGTCGTCGATGCGGCCAAGTAACCAGATCGATCCGTCGGAGTCGATTCGCGCACCGTCGCCTGCGAAGTACCAGCCCTTGTCGGCGTAACGCGACCAGTACGTCTCCTTGTACCGCTCCGGGTCCCCCCAGATGCCGCGCAGCATCGATGGCCATGGTTGATCCAGTACCAGATAGCCGGTGACATGCTCGCCTTCATCAGCACCCGGCACCAGTTCATTGCCCTCTTCGTCGACGATCTTCGCCGAGATGCCCGGCAGCGGGGTCATCGCCGACCCCGGCTTGGCCTCGGTGACCCCGGGCAGCGGTGAGATCATGATCGCGCCGGTCTCGGTCTGCCACCAAGTGTCGACGATCGGAGTCCTGTTGCCGCCGAACGCATCCCGATACCAGCGCCATGCCTCGGGGTTGATCGGCTCGCCCACGCTGCCCAGAAGCCGCAGACTGGACAGGTCGTGGGCGTCGGGGATCTGGCGTCCCCTCTTCATGAACATCCGGATCAGGGTGGGCGCCGTGTAATAGATGGTGACGCCGTACTTTTCGATGACTTCGAAATGCCGGTGCTCGTTGGGGGAGTTCGGAGTGCCCTCGTATACCACTTGGGTTGCACCGTTGGAAAGCGGCCCGTACACGATGTATGTGTGCCCGTTGACCCAGCCGATATCCGCTGTGCACCAATACACGTCGCGTTCGGGCTTGATGTCGAAGACGTTGTAGTGGGTGTAGGACGCCTGCGTCAGATAGCCACCGGAGGTGTGCATGATGCCCTTGGGCTTGCCGGTGGTTCCCGACGTGTAAAGCAGGAACAACGGGTGCTCGGAGTCGAACGCCTCAGGGGTGTGCTCGGGCGACGCCTCGTCGACGTTCTCGTGCCACCACAGGTCGCGGCCCGCCGTCCACGGTGTGTCAATTCCGGTGCGCCGCACCACCAGAACGTGCTCGACCGACTTTTGCCCTTCAACTGCTTCGTCGACCGGCTCCTTCAGCGACACCGCCACACCCCGCCGGTACTGGCCGTCAGTGGTGATGACGAGCTTGGCCTCGGCGTCTTCGATGCGGGCCGCCAGCGCCGTTGCGGAGAACCCCGCGAACACCACCGAATGCATGATGCCCAGTCGTGCGCATGCCAGCATCGCCACGATCGCCTCGGGCACCATCGGCATGTAGATCGCGACCCGATCGCCCGCGACCAGCCCGAGGTCGGTCAGCGCATTGGCGGCCTTGCCGACCTCGGCGAGCAGATTTGCGTACGTCAACTCCCGGCTGTCACCGGGTTCGCCCTCCCAGCGGATCGCCACCCGGTCGCCGTTTCCGTCCTCGACGTGCCGGTCGACGCAGTTGTAGGCGACGTTAAGCTTGCCGCCGACGAACCACTTGGCGAACGGCGCCTCCGACCAGTCCAGCACCTCGTCGAACGGCGTGTCCCAGGACAGCCGGTTGGCCTGCTTCGCCCAGAACGCCAGCCGGTCGGCCTCGGCGTCGCGGTAAAGGTCTTTGCCTGCGTTGGCCTGCGCGGCGAACCCCGCAGGCGGCGGGTAGACGGACTGAACTTCGGAGTGCGAGTCAGACATATCGATGAGCCTAGTCACCGGCCACATCGCCAACGCGGACAAGCACAATGAGATCCATGGGCGTCATGTCTCGGGTCGCCGACACGTTCCGGATGACCGACGATGCCTGGCAGCGCCATGCCAACCCGTGGAGCGTGTGGACCCGTTTCGCG
>JAVXWV010000691.1:0-3042 GCA_032230775.1 Mycobacterium sp.
ACCTCGAACTCTTCGCCGTTGTCGGTGCGGTAGCGGGCGACCTGACGCGGCGCCAGGTCGTGGTTGCGGTCCGTCTCGTAGCTCACGGCTCCGAGGCGACTGCCTCTCAAGACACGATCAGCCATCGTCAACACTCCTCAATTAACTATTTGTCCGGATCAACAACGCAGCAACGCGGCGCGCAGTTCCCGACTCGACCGTTGATGATACCGGGATCTGTGCACCCGGCCGTCTACAGTCAGTTTCCGTGGTACGTCGTCTACGCGCTCAACCATGCCGCTGGTGCGGTCGTGAGGTAGCTGACATCGGCCTCGGGCGGCGCAGGCAGTACTGCAGGCAGTCATGCCGCCAGCGCGCCTACGAGCAGCGTGCGATGGTCAGGGGCACCTCGTTGGCGCCCGACGCCGTCGTCCTGACCGCCGACGAGGCATCAGAGCTGTCAGACCGCGTCTACCAGGTCAGATGTGCTGCGGAGGACGTCGCGACGGCCATCGAAGAGGGAGCCGAAGGGTCCGAGTTGCGGGAACTGTGCGACGCGCTGATGAAGGCTGCAAAGGCGGCCGACGGCTGGCGGTAGCCCGGCGATCTCTTTCCACGGTGAACACCACGGGCCGGACACCCGTTCTACGATTGCCAACGACAAATCCCGAGATGGGAACGCGGTGTCCATATCCTGCAGAAACCGGCGTGTGGCGCTTCGGCGCGTTTGTAGTCGACACGCAGTATGCGCCTGAGTCTGCGCCGCAACAGGATTGGGAGAAGGCGGCATTCCACCGCACCAACCAGGTGCTGACGTTGATGTGGGCGCTGGTGTTCGCGCTCATCGCCGTCCTGGGATACGTGGCCGTCCAGTCGCCGGCCGCCACCGACTGGACCAAGGCGGTGATCCCCGTCGTGGTGATCGTCGGGGCGATGGGAATGACGCAGATCTATCCCACGCGGGCACGGGAGAACGCCAGGCCGACCTGACAAGCGCTATTATCTGCGTATGAATGCAGATAAGCAGGTCTGTGGGCGCCGGCTGGCCGACGAGCAGGCTGACCTCGTCGTTGAGGTGTTCCGGATGTTGTCCGATTCGACCCGCGTTCAGCTGCTGTGGGCGCTGGCGGACCGCGAATTGGCCGTCAACGACCTCGCCGGGCGGGTCGGCAAGCCGGCGCCGTCGGTATCCCAACATCTGGCCAAGCTGAGGATGGCGCGGCTGGTGCGCACCCGGCGCGAGGGCACCCAGGTGTTCTACCGCCTCGAGAACGACCATGTCCGCCAGCTCGTCACCGACGCCGTGCACAACGCCGAGCACGGCGCGGGCGGCGTACCCGCGCATCACCTCGACGACGGTGAGCTGCGGCTGCTGCACAAAGAGGGGACGGGCTGATGGGCTCACGTCATTTTTCGTGGCTCCGCCACGGGGGTCACAGTCACGACCACGCCGCCAGCGTCGATGACGCCCTGCGCGACAGCGCCGCCGGTATCCGAGCCGTCAAGATCAGCCTGGTGGTGCTGGGCATCACCGCCGCGGCGCAGCTCGCCGTCGTCGCGGTGTCGGGCTCGGTGGCATTGTTCGCCGATACCGTGCACAACTTCTCGGACGCGTTGACCGCGGTGCCGCTGTGGATCGCCTTCTCGGTGAGCCGTCGGGCCGCCACGCGCCGGTACACGTATGGCTTTGGGCGAGTTGAGGATCTGGCTGGTTTGTTCGTAGTGGCGATGATCGCGATTTCTGCGGTGGTCGCCGCCGTCGAGGCGGTCCGCCGGTTGCTCGATCCCGTTCCGCTGGCGCATCTGGGCTGGGTCGCTGCCGCGGGCGTCGTCGGGTTCGTCGGCAACGAAGTGGTGGCGCTCTACCGCATTCGGGTCGGAAACCGCATCGGGTCGGCCGCATTGCGGGCGGACGGAATGCATGCGCGCGCAGACGGTTTGACGTCGTTGGCGGTGGTCGCGGGCGCCCTTGGCGCCGCGCTGGGATTTCCGGCGGCCGATCCGATCGTCGGTCTTGCAATCGCGGGCGTCATCGGTGTCGTCCTGATCGTCGCCGCACGCGATGTGTTCGGAAGGCTGTTGGACCGCGTCGACCCTGAACTGGTCGACAGCGCTGTCGCGGTATTGGCCACCCGCCCGGGAGTCCGCGCGGTTCGTCGGGTGAGGATGCGCTGGGTCGGTCATCGACTCGAAGCGGATGCCGAACTCGATGTCGATCCGTCACTGAGCCTTGCCGACGCGCATGCTGTTGCCCACGGCGCCGAACATGAACTGGCCCATGCGATTCCGAAGCTCAGCTCGGTGGTCGTGCACGCCTACCCAGCCCACGACGCCGCGCTCAGCAGCTGAACACCTCGCCTACCTGCGGCATAGGCGCCGACGGTTTCAGGCATCCGAACGGCTGCACCCCGGCGTCGCTGAACCGTGCCGCCGATTGGAACGCGTAGTTCACGCACACCAGGCCCGCCTGGTCGCTGCGGCAGCGGTAGTCGCCGAAGGCCAGTGACTGGCCATACGGCAGCTCCGGCCCACTGCCCGCGGCGAACCGTTCAGGGTCGCCCTTGACCCGGCCGACCATGATGAGCTTGCCGTCGTAGTCGATCCAGCCGCCCTTCCACTGGCCGTACGCATCGTCGGGTCGTGGCGGCGGGTTCGTCAGATCCACAAGACATGCCAGAGCGCCTGCGCTGTACTTCGAGTCCGTCATGCAGTTGGCCTTGCCCGACGGCGTGACGAATGCGACGTCATCGCCGAGCTGCGTCGTGTCGCCGCCGCGCGTCGCGGAGTGGTACGAGCCGGGATCGGCGCGCTTGCCCGCTTCAACCCAGGCGACGACCTGGCCGATCGGCGCCCCTTCGCCCGGCGGTTTGGCGGCCGCCGCCGAGGTTGGTGACGTGGTCGACGGTGCGGCGCGCGTCGTGCTCGGCGGCACCGTCAACGACGGCGCCGTCCGCTGAGCGTCCCCGCCCACCGAGTGTGAACACCCCGCCACCAGCACAGACGCCACGATCAGCCCAGCAATCCGCATAACGGCCAAGGCTAGCGGGGCTACACGTGATCGCT
>JAVXWV010000703.1:0-6754 GCA_032230775.1 Mycobacterium sp.
CCCGCAGGCCATCGACGTCTCCATCCCCTGCAGGACGATCGCCACCCTGCCCACAGCAGGCGGCCTTGTCTTTTCCACCATCCCGCCAGCGGGCATGCAGGCCACCCGCAACGGGCTGTTCGTCACGGCCAACGCCAACACCGTCGTCGTCGCCTTCCGTGACACTGTGGCAGCGGTCGCGCCAAGGGCGGCGATGACTGGCCAGTCCGGAGGGCCAGCCTGCAGCACCCTGCACGTCTGGGCCAATGCCGGGAGCGTTGGCGCCGACTTCATCGGCATACCAGGCGCCCACGGCACGCTAACCGCAGAGAAGAAGCCTCAGGTGGTCGGCGTGTTCACCGACCTGCAGGTCGCCGCCCAGCCGGGCCTTTCGGCGCGCATCGATGTCGACACCCGGTTCATCACGACGCCGACGGCGCTGAAGCTCGGTGTGATGGTGCTGGGAGTCATCTGCGTAGTCGCGTCGATCGTGGCGCTGGGGGTGCTGGACCGGCGCTCCGGCCGTCGCGTCCGCGATGCCTGGCGACGATTCTGGCGGGTCGGCCTTTCGACGTGGCTGGCCGACATCGGGGTCATCGGCACCTTGCTCCTCTGGCACGTCATCGGCGCGATCTCATCGGACGACGGCTACAACTTGACCATCGCCAGGGTGTCGGGCGATGCCGGCTACACCGCCAACTACTACCGCTTCTTCGGCACCACCGAGGCACCCTTCGACTGGTACCAATCGGTGCTCGCGCACCTGGCGGCGATCAGCACGGCAGGCGTGTGGATGCGGCTGCCAGCCACGGCGGCGGCGATCGCCACCTGGTTGCTCATCAGCCGCTGTGTGCTGCCGCGAGTCGGAAGGCGGCTGGCGAACAACCGCGTCACCGTCTGGACCGCGGCCGCCGTGTTCCTGGCGGCGTGGCTGCCGTTCAACAACGGCCTTCGGCCCGAGCCGCTCATCGCGTTCGGTGTGCTCGCCGTATGGATGCTGGTCGAAAGCTCGATCGCCACCCGCCGCCTGTGGCCCGCCGCGGTTGCGATCGTCGTCGCTGTCTTTTGCGTCACTCTGGCGCCGCAGGGCCTCATCGCGCTGGCCCCGCTGCTCGTCGGCGCGCGCGCCGTCGCCAGGATCATCCGGAGCAGACGTCCGACAGATGGCCTGCCCGCCCAGCTCGCGCCGCTGGCCGCCTCGCTGGCGCTGATCTTCGTCGTCGTGTTCCGCGACCAGACGCTTGCCACTGTCGCCGAATCTGCCCGCATCAAGTACAAGATCGGCCCGACCATCCCGTGGTATCAGGACTTCCTGCGCTACTACTTCCTGACCGTCGAGGACAGCGCCGACTCCTCACTGACCCGTCGCTTCGCCGTCCTGGCGTTGCTGCTCTGCCTGTTCGGCATGCTCGCCGTGCTGCTGCGGCGCGGCGGTGTCCCCGGCATGGCGAGGGGCCCGGTGTGGCGATTGATCGGCACAACCGCGGTCGGGTTGCTGCTGCTGACATTCACGCCGACGAAGTGGGCGGTGCAGTTCGGCGCGTTCGCAGGCCTCGCAGGCGCGGTGGGCGGCGTGTCGGCATACGCATTCGGCCGCGTCGGGCTGCACAGCCGTCGAAATCTCGCGCTGTACGTAACCGCGCTGCTGTTCGTACTGGCTTGGGCCACATCGGGTATCAATGGCTGGTTCTACGTCGGAAACTACGGTGTGCCGTGGTTCGACAAGCAGCCCGTCATCGTCGGGGTTCCGGTCACGGTCATCTTCTTGGGGCTGGCGATCGTGACCGGCCTGCTCGCCGGCTGGCTGCACTTCCGGATGGACTACACCGGACACATCGAGGTCGCCAATACCCGCCCCAACCGGGTGCTGGCCTCCACCCCGCTGCTGGTGGTGGCCGTCATCATGGTCGTGCTCGAGGTCGGTTCGATGGCCAAGGGCGCCGCGCAGCGCTATCCCGTCTACACGACCGCCAAGGCCAACGTCGACGCGCTTGTTTCTGGACTGTCGAAGACTAGCTGCGCGATGGCCGACGACGTGCTCGTCGAACCCGACACCAATGCCGGTCTGCTGCAACCCGTTCCGGGTCAGCGCTTCGGTCAGTACGGCCCGCTCGGCGGGGAGGACCCGGTCGGGTTCACACCCAACGGCGTCAGCGACACCCTTGAGCCTGCCAAGCCGGTCACCGCCAACCCCGGCACCGTGAACTCGCCTGGCTCGCCGAACGAACCGAACATCGGAATCGGGTATGCGGCGGGCACCGAGGGCGGCTACGGGCCAGTCGGCGCCAACGGATCCAACGTCTTTCTGCCGTTCGGCCTCGACCCCAAACGCACGCCGGTGATGGGCAGCTACAACGAGAACACCGTCGCAGCCAAGGCCACCTCGGCGTGGTACCAGTTACCGCCCCGCACGCCCGATCGTCCGCTGGTGACGGTTGCCGCCGCGGGTGCGATCTGGTACTACCGGGACGACGGCGTGTTCGAGTACGGCCAGTCACTGAAGCTGGAGTGGGGCGTGCACCGACCCGACGGCAGCTACCAGGCTCTAGGTCGGGTCCAGCCGATCGACATTTTCCTCCAAAAGGCCTGGCGCAACCTGCGATTCCCCTTGGCCTGGGCGCCGCCGGAGGCCAACGTCGCGCGGATCGTCGCCGACGACCCGAACCTGTCTACCGACCAGTGGTTCGCGTTCACCCCGCCACGGGTGCCGGTGCTGGAGACCGCGCAACAACTACTCGGGGATCAGACACCGGTGCTGATGGACATCGCCACCGCGGCGAACTTCCCCTGCCAACGCCCGTTCTCCGAGCACCTCGGCGTTGCCGAACTCCCCCAGTACCACATCCTTCCCAACTTCAAGCAGGTTGTGGTGTCCTCGAAACAGTGGCAGTCCGCCGAGGGCGGCGGCCCGTTCCTGTTCATGCAGTCGCTGCTGAGTACCTCGACCGTGCCGACGTATCTGCGCGACGACTGGTACCGCGACTGGGGCTGGATCGAACGCTACGACCGAGTGGTGCCCGAGACGGTTGCGCCCAACGCCGTCATCGACCAGGGCTCGGTGCGGATGTTCGGCTGGACCCGCAACGGGCCGATTAGGGCATTGCCATGAGTCACGAGACGAAGGTGAGTGAGGATCGCAGCGAGGGACGAGCGAGGACCGGAGCGAGCCGGAGCCGAGCCATGAGCAGAGCCATGACCCGCGACGTGAAGATCGCCCGGTGGGTCGCGACGATCGCGGGTCTCATCGGCTTCGTGCTTTCGGTCGCCACACCCCTGCTGCCGGTCGTGCAGACCACCGCAACGCTGAACTGGCCGCAGGGTGGTCAACTCAATAGCGTTACGGCGCCCCTGATTTCGCAGGTGCCCGTTACGATGACGGTGACGGTTCCGTGCGACGTGATTCGCTCGATGCCGCCAGCAGGGGGCATGGTGCTGAGCACCGCGCCGAAGGACGGCAAGCAGGCGGCGCTGCAGTCGCTGTTCGTCAACGTCACGCGGCAACGCGTCGACATCACCGACCGCAATGTGGTGGTGGCCGCGGTGCCGCGGGAACGGGTGGTGGCGCCCGGCTGTCAGCGAATCGAGATCACCTCATCGGACGCAGGCACCTTCGCCACCTTCGTCGGGCTCACCGATCCCACCACGGGCAAGGAACAACGGACCGGTTTTCCCGACCCGAACCTGCGCCCTGCGATCGTCGGCATCTTCACCGACCTGACCGGGCCTGCCCCGCCGGGCCTGAGCGCTTCGGCAGTGATCGACACCCGGTTCTCCACCACGCCAACGGCTTTGAAGCTGGCCGCGATGGTGCTGGCCATCATCTCGACGATCATCGCGCTTGTCGCGCTGTGGCGGCTTGACCGGCTGGACGGCCGCAGGATGCAGCGCTGGATTCCACAGCGTTGGCGCACCTTCTCCGCCACCGACGTCGTCGTCATCGGCGGTTTCCTTGTGTGGCATGTCATCGGTGCCAACTCATCGGACGACGGCTACATCCTGCAGATGGCCCGCGTCGCCGGGCACGCAGGCTACATGTCGAACTACTTCCGCTGGTTCGGCAGTCCCGAAGACCCATTCGGCTGGTACTACAACCTGCTGGCGCTGATGACGAGCGTCAGCGACGCGAGCATCTGGATCAGGCTGCCCGACCTGGTATGCGGAATCGTATGCTGGCTCTTGCTGTCTCGCGAGGTACTGCCGCGCCTGGGGCCCGCGGTCGCCGCGAGCAAGCCTGCGGTGTGGGCGGCCGGGCTCGTCCTGCTGGCGGCCTGGATGCCGTTCAACAACGGCCTGCGGCCCGAGGGGCAGATCGCAACCGGCGCGCTGATCACCTATGTACTGATCGAGCGCGCGATCATGTCCGGCCGCATGACACCGGCGGCGCTCGCGGTGCTGACTGCCGCGTTCACCCTGGGTATCCAGCCGACCGGCCTGATCGCGGTGGCTGCGCTGCTCGCAGGCGGGCGCCCACTCCTCCGAATCCTGGTGAAGCGACACCGCATCGTCGGCACCCTGCCGCTGGTGGCGCCGCTGCTGGCGGCGGGCACCGTCATCCTGACCGTGGTGTTCGCCGATCAAACCTTGGCAACGGTCCTGGAGGCCACCAGGATTCGCACTGCCATCGGTCCGAGCCAGGCGTGGTACACGGAGAATCTGCGCTATTACTACCTGTTTCTGCCGACTGTGGACGGCTCGCTGTCACGGCGCTTCGGTTTCTTTTTCACTGCGCTGTCGCTGTTCGCCGCGTTGTTCATCATGTTGCGGCGCAAGCGTGTTCCCGGGGTGGCGCGCGGTCCGGTGTGGCGCTTGATGGGCGTCATCTTCGGCACCATGTTCTTCCTGATGTTCACGCCAACGAAGTGGGTGCATCACTTCGGCCTGTTCGCCGCCGTCGGCGCGGCGATGGCGGCTGTGGTGACCGTGCTGGTGTCCCCGGCAGTGATGCGGTGGTCACGCAACAGGATGGCGTTCCTTGCCGCGGTGTTCTTCACGCTGGCGTTGTGCTTCGCCACCACCAACGGCTGGTGGTACGTGTCGAGCTACGGAGTGCCGTTCAACAACGCGACGCCGAAGATCGCCGGGCTCACCGTCAGTTTCATCTTCTTCATCCTGTTCGCGATCACGGCGATCTATGCGACCTGGCTGCACTTCGTGTCCCGTGACCACGGCGAGGGCCGCATTGCGCGTGCGCTGACGGCCGCACCGATCCCGATGGCGGCAGGCTTCATGGTGCTGGTCTTCGTCGGGTCGATGGTGGCGGGCATCGTGCGCCAGTACCCGACCTACTCCAACGCCTCGGCCAATCTGCGCGCGTTCATCGGCGGCTGCGGACTTGCCGACGATGTGCTCGTCGAGCCCGACGCCAACGACGGCTTCCTCGCGCCGCTACCAGGCAACTACGGCCCACTCGGTCCGCTCGGCGGTACTGGGTCGGTGGGCTTCACCCCCCACGGTGTGCCGGAAAAGATTGTCGCCGAGACGATCCGACAGAATCTGCCGCAGCCCGGCACCGACTACGACTGGGATCAGCCAACCAAGCTCAAGACGCCCGGTGAGAACGGATCGACGGTTCCGCTGCCGTACGGCCTTGACCCGGCGCGGGTTCCGCTGGCGGGCACCTACATCGAGGGCGCACAACAACAGCAGAGCCGGTTGACGTCGGCGTGGTATAAACTGCCCCGGCCAGACGACGCACATCCGCTGGTCGTTGTCACGGCCGCGGGCACCATCACCGGCGACAGCGTATTCAACGGGCGTAGCGATGGTCAGAAGGTCGAGCTGGAGTACGCGCGCAATGGGCCCGACGGCGCTCCGGCTCCCGCTGGCAGAGTGGTGCCCTACGACGTCGGGCCGATCCCATCGTGGCGGAACCTGCGTTACCCGCGGTCGGCGATTCCCTCCGACGCCGTCGCGGTGCGCGTGGTCGCCGAGGATCTGTCACTGACCCCTGGCGACTGGGTTGCGGTCACCCCGCCGCGCGTGCCCGAGCTGCGGTCGGTGCAGGAGTACATCGGCTCGAAGCAGCCGGTGCTGATGGACTGGGCTGTCGGCCTTGCCTTTCCGTGCCAACAGCCGATGCTGCACGCCAACGGCGTTACCGAGATTCCGAAGTACCGGATCACGCCCGACTACAACGCCAAACGCAAGGACACCGACACCTGGGAGGACGGCCTCAACGGCGGCCTGCTCGGCATCACCGACCTGCTGTTGCGCGCGCACGTGATGGCGACGTATCTGTCGCACGACTGGGGTCGTGACTGGGGGTCGCTACGCAAGTTCGACACCGTCGTCGATGCGCAGCCTGCGCAGTTCGACTTCGGCACTGCCACGCACAGTGGGCTGTGGTCACCCGGCAAGATCCGGATCGGGCCGTAGGTGGCTGACCGGATTCGGATCGGAAACGCGGTACTCACCCGCGTGATCGAGTCGCAGGTCGACAACCTGCCGGTGAAGGTGTTCCCGCAGACTCCGCCGGAAGCGTGGCCTGAGCTCGCCGGCGAGTTTGGACCGACGTTCTGGAACGACTCCGGATGGCGAATTGCGTTGCAGACGTGGGTTATCGAGGTCGACGGCCTGACCGTGTTGGTGGACACCGGCGTCGGCAACGACCGCGACCGCCCGACGATGCCGCCATTCGACCATCTACACACCGACTTCCTGGGATCCCTGAAGAGCGCCGGTGTCGACCCCGCGGCCGTCGACGTCGTCATCAACACCCACCTCCACTCCGACCATGTCGGCTGGAACACCATGGGGCGGGACGGCGGATGGGTCC
>JAVXWV010000768.1:0-4685 GCA_032230775.1 Mycobacterium sp.
CGGACGTCGCGCGGTTCGGCGCCTGCGATGAACGCGGTTGCCGCGGCGGCGTCGGCCACCGACAGCGTCGTATAGAGCTGGCCTGCCGCGAACGACAGCGGCTCGGTGTGGTTGAGAACGGTGGTCAACGCCTCTTGGCGGTTGTTGATTGTCGTCGACGTGGCAAACGCGCTGGCGATGACGAGCGCGGACAGGACGACACCGATGGTGAGGATGCGGCCAGGGGTGGTCCAGAGGAACCACCAGCGTGGGTGCGCCGGTATTGTCGGCGACCGCGACGCCAGTGGCTCGGTCGACGGGTGCGCCAGCTCCACCGTCACGTCTGCGCGGACCTCATCCTTTTCGCTGCTCTCCGGCTATCGTCCCGACTGCTCCCCAACACTATAAAAGTATTCTAAGAGTTTCAGAGGTGACGTGCCGGCATTCGAGGGGCACGTCTTTCGGCCGTGTTCCCTAAGCTGAACGGGTGCGAGGCGACGGGGACGGCTGGGTGTTGTCCGACAGCGGCGCCGCCTATTGGGGCAAGCACGGCGCGGCAGGACTGCTGCTGCGGGCACCGGGTCCGGACGGTTCACCTTCGGTCCTGTTGCAACACCGCGCGCCGTGGAGTCACCAGGGAGGCACCTGGGGTCTGCCCGGCGGCGCCCGCGACAGCCACGAGACGCCCGAGCAGGCTGCGGTTCGCGAGGCCAACGAGGAAGCCGGGCTGCCAGCCGATTCGCTGAACGTGCGCACGACCGTCGTCACCGCCACCGCGGCAGGCGGTGACTGGACGTATACGACGGTCATCGCCGATGCCGCCGAACTGCTCGAGACGGTTCCCAACCGGGAGAGTTCGGAGCTGCGCTGGGTTGCCGAGAACGAGGTGGCCGATCTGCCGTTGCATCCGGGTTTCGCCGCCAGCTGGGAACGGCTACGTGAGGTGGCGGCGACTATCCCGCTGCTACAAGCCGAGCTTTGAGCCTTTGCGCCGCGGCCCGCGGGTCGTCGGCACCTGTGACCGCGCGCACGACCACAATTCGGCCGGCGCCCGCCGCCAGCACCTCGGGCACCCGCTGTTCATCGATGCCACCGATCGCGAACCACGGTTTGTCCGTTGCCAATTCGGCCGTGGCGCGGACCAGGTCGAGGCCGGGTGCGGTGCGGCCTGGCTTGGTCGGGGTCGGCCAGCACGGGCCCACACAGAAGTAATCGACGGCTTCGGCCGCTGCGGCGTTCACCTGGGCGAGCTCATGGGTGGACCGGCCGATCACCGGGCCAGCACCGACGATGTCGCGCGCGATCGGCAGCGGCAGGTCGTCCTGGCCAAGATGCAGCACGTCGGCGCCCGCCGCCACCGCGATATCGGCGCGGTCGTTGACCGCAAGCAGCGCGCCGCGGCGGCGCGCCGCGTCGGCGATCACCTCGAGGGCTTCCAGCTCCTGCCGGGCCTCCAGCGGCCCGAACCGCTGCTCCCCTGGTGAGCCCTTGTCGCGCAGCTGGATGATGTCGACCCCGCCTGCCAGCGCGGCGTCGACGAATTCTGCCAGATCACCCCGCTCGCGACGGGCATCCGTGCACAGGTACAGCTGCGCTGCGGCGAGGCGCTCATGCGGATTCTGCACACGGGGACGGTAGCCCGCGCCCGCCCGAATTCGAGTACCCACCTACGCTACGCGGCTCCCACAGGCGGCGAGATGGTGGTGACATGGGAAAACTGGGAGAGCACGCGGTCGTACTCGGGGCGAGCATGGGCGGCTTGGTGGCCGCACGTGTACTGGCTGACTTCTATGACAATGTCACGGTCGTGGAGCGGGACGTGCTGCCGCCCGACGCCGCCAATCGACGGGGCGTGCCACAGGGCCGCCACGTCCACGCGCTATTGGGACGCGGGACGGCAGTGCTGGACGAGTTGTTCCCGGGTTTCGCGGACGAGCTCGTCGGTGCCGGGGCGCCGTCCCTGGACTACCGCGACCTATCCGAGGCGTACCTTTCGTTCGCGGACCGCGTGTTGATCCGCACCGGAGCGTACGTGAGCGTCCCGCCGCTCCTCATCCCGAGTAGGCCGCTACTGGAAAGCCTTGTCCGACAGCGGCTGCGCGCGATCGAGAATGTCACGCTGCTCGAGGGATACGACGTCGCCGATTTGATGTCGACTGCGGGGGGCAACCGCGTTACGGGTGCATTGGTCCGCGCCCACAACGGCCATGGCGAGCAGGCACTGACCGCTGACCTGATTACCGACTGCACTGGCAGGGGGTCGCGAACGCCGGTGTTCCTGGAGGCGTTGGGCTATGGCAGGCCTGCTGAAGACAGTGTGAAGGTGCGCCTGTGCTATTCGAGTCAGCTGCTGCGGTTGCCGCCGGGCACCCTGAAGGAAAAGTTGGTTATCGCAGGCCCTGCCCCTGGCCGATCCACGGGAATGGCATTGTTCGGATACGAAAATGACATGTGGATGTTCACCGTGTTGGGGGTGGCCGGCGTTGAACCACCGTGTGAGCTGGCCGAGATGCTGTCCTTCGCCGACGGGCTGGCGCCAGCGCACTTGCTCGCGGCGATCGGCACCGGGGAGCCACTGGCCGAGGTGTGCCGAGCCCGCTACCCAGCGAGCCGATGGCGTAGGTATGACAAGATGCGCCGGTTCCCCGACGGGCTCCTGGTGCTCGGCGACGCGATCTGCAGCTTCAACCCGGCCTACGGCCAAGGCATGACCGTCGCCGCACTGCAGGCGCAAGCGCTCGGCGAGTGTCTGCGTCAAGGCCCGAACGACCTGGCGAGGCGTTATTTCCGGGCGGCGGCAAAGCCCATCGGGGTCGCGTGGCAGTTCGCCGTCGGTGGCGATCTCAGCCTTCCAGAAGTGGAGGGGCCAAGGCCATTGGCCGTGCGGCTGTCCAACAGGTATGTCAGTCGGCTGCAGGCCGTCGCAGAGACCGACATCGCCGTCGCTGAACAGTTCACCCGGGTGGTCGGTCTGCTGGACCCACCGGCAACGCTTCTGCATCCGAGGATGCTGCTTCACGCCGCCCGTCGTCGGCGGCCTCGACAGACGGAGGCGCAGCCGGCCCTGGCTCTTAGATGAGGGCAGGATCGTTCGAGTATTCTTGACGTCTTGACACGGGAGTCCCTGGACCGGGGGCTGAGAGTGGGCGCGCCTGCCCTTACCGTCACACCTGATCCGGGTCATGCCGGCGAAGGGAGGGACTTGACCACCAGGGGATCGCTTGCCGTCATCGGCGGCGGCGTCATCGGACTGTCCGTCGCGCGCCGCGCCGCGCAGGACGGCTGGACTGTACGCGTGCACAGGAGTGACGACAGGGGCGCGTCGTGGGTGGCAGGCGGCATGCTCGCCCCGCACAGCGAGGGCTGGCCCGGCGAGGAGCTCCAGCTTCAGTTGGGGCTGGCGTCGCTGGCGTTGTGGAATCAAGGGGGGCACGGCTCCTTCCTCGACGGCTTGCCTGCCGAGGTCGTCACCGCGCGCGAATCCCTGGTGGTCGCGGTCGACCGCGCCGACGCCGCCGACCTGAAAACGGTCGGGGAGTGGCTGGCCGCCCAGGGCCAGCCCGTCACCTTGACGTCGGCCGCACGCGACATCGAACCGCTTCTGGCGCAAGGCATTCGGCACGGATTCGTCGCTGAGACCGAGCTCGCCGTTGACAATCGGGCCGTCGTCGACGCGCTGGCCGCGCACTGCGAGCGACTCGGCGTTGCGTGGGCCCCGCCGGTGGCGGACCTTTCTGAAGCGCGAGCCAACACTGTCGTCATCGCCAACGGCATCGACGCGCCCGCGTTGTGGCCAGGGCTGCCGATCAGGCCGGTCAAGGGCGAGGTGCTTCGGCTGCGCTGGCGGCGCGGCTGTATGCCGGTGCCGCAGCGGGTGATCCGCGCCCGCGTGCACGGCCGCCAGGTGTACCTGGTGCCGCGTGACGACGGGGTGGTGGTCGGCGCGACGCAGTACGAACACGGCCGCGACACCGCACCCGCCGTTACAGGGGTACGTGAGCTGCTCGACGATGCGTGCGCGGTGATCCCGGCGTTGGGGGAGTACGAACTCGCCGAATGCGCCGCCGGATTGCGGCCGATGACGCCCGACGGGCTGCCGATCGTCGAGCGCCTCGATGAGCGCACACTGGTGGCTGCAGGCCACGGGCGCAACGGATTCCTGCTCGCGCCGTGGACCGCGGAGCGGATCGCGGCCGAACTGAACGTCACGGTGGGAGCAAGTCGATGAAAGTGACCGTCAACGACGAGGCCGTCGAGGTCGACGAGCAGACAACCGTCGCGGCGCTGCTGGAAAGCCTCGGCTTTCCGGAGAAGGGCATTGCGGTCGCGGTCGACTGGTCGGTGGTGCCCCGATCGGAATGGGAGACCGCGCTCACTGACGGGGCGCGGGTGGAAGTGGTGACGGCGGTGCAGGGTGGCTGACAGCAGGCTCACGATTGCCGGTCGCGAGTTCGGCTCGCGGCTGATCATGGGTACCGGCGGCGCCGCGAATCTCGCCGTGCTCGAGGAGGCGCTGATCGCGTCGGGCACCGAGCTGACCACCGTCGCGATGCGCCGCGTCGACGCCGACAGCGGCACCGGCGTGCTCGATCTGCTGAACCGGTTGGGCATCACGCCGCTGCCCAATACGGCTGGCTGCCGCGGTGCAGCGGAGGCGGTGCTGACCGCGCGGCTGGCCCGTGAGGCGCTCGGCACCGACTGGGTCA
>JAVXWV010000796.1:0-6219 GCA_032230775.1 Mycobacterium sp.
CGGACAAGAGATTCTGTTTCCCGCAATGCTGCCCAAGGCGCCCTACGAGGTGACCAACCGCTGGACGGAGTACGGCGACGGCATGTTCCGGCTTCAGGACCGCCGCCGCAACGACTATCTGCTTGGCCCGACCCACGAAGAGTTGTTCACGCTGACGGTCAAGGGGGAGTACAGCAGCTACAAGGATTTCCCCGTGCTGCTGTACCAAATTCAGACCAAGTACCGCGACGAGGCCCGGCCGCGCGCAGGCATCCTGCGTGGCCGCGAGTTCATCATGAAGGACTCCTACTCGTTCGACGTCGATGACGACGGGCTCAAGGCGCAGTACCACGCGCATCGCGATGCCTACCAGCGGATCTTTGCCAATCTCGGTGTTCGCTACGTGATCGTGTCCGCGGTCTCCGGGGCGATGGGCGGCAGCGCGTCGGAGGAATTCCTGGCCGAAAGCGATATCGGCGAGGACACCTTCGTGCGGTGCCTGCAGTCGGGCTATGCCGCCAACGTCGAGGCGGTGATCACCGCGGTGCCGCAGTCGCCGCCGATCGAGGGGCAGCCCGAGGCCAAGGTGTACGACACGCCAGGCACCCCGACGATCGCCACCCTCGTCGAGTGGGCCAACACCGCCCTGGACCGTGAGGTCGCCGCGGCGGACACGCTGAAGAACGTCGTGCTCAAGGTCCGTGTGCCCGGTGGCGAGTGGAAGCTGCTGGCAGTGGGCGTGCCAGGGGACCGGGAGGTTGACGAGAAGCGACTTGCTGCCGCACTGGACCCGGCCGAGTACGCGTTGCTCGACGACGCCGATTTCGCCAAGCACGCGTTCCTGACGAAGGGCTACATCGGGCCGAAAGCGTTGCTGGCCAACGGTGTTCGTTACCTCGTCGACCCGCGCGTGGTGGACGGCACGTCGTGGATCACCGGCGCCGACGAGCCCGGTAAGCATGTGGTGGGCCTGGTCGCGGGCCGTGACTTCGTCGCCGATGGCACCATCGAGGCCGCCGAGGTGCGCGACGGCGATCCGTCACCCGACGGCGCTGGCCCGCTGGTGTCGGCTCGCGGCATCGAGGTGGGCCACATCTTCCAGCTTGGCCGCAAGTACACCGACGCGTTCACCGTGGACGTGCTCGGCGAGGACGGCAAGCCGGTCCGGCTGACCATGGGTTCCTACGGCATCGGCGTGTCCCGGCTGGTGGCGGTCATCGCCGAACAGCATCACGACGAGCTGGGACTGCGGTGGCCGCCGTCGGTGTCGCCGTTCGACGCGCATGTAGTGATTGCGAACAAGGACGAAGCCGCCCGCGCTGGCGCCGCGGAACTGTCCAAGGAGCTGGACCGGCTGGGCGCCGAGGTGCTGCTCGACGATCGGCAGGCCTCACCCGGTGTGAAATTCAAGGACGCCGAGCTGCTCGGGGTGCCGTGGATCGTCGTCGTGGGCCGCGGTTGGGCCGACGGCGTGGTCGAGCTGCGCAACCGGTTCACGGGCGAGACGCAGGAGATCGCCGTCGCCAACGCGGCGGTCGATATCTCCGTGGCGCTCGCGACCTAGCGCTCGCAGTTATTCGGAACCGCCGGGGAAGGCGACGGTGATCGGTGAGATGCCGAGCACCCGGCTCCATCGGGCCGCCGTAACCGCGCACTCCGTCAGCGCCGTCACCGCGAACGACCGGTCGTGCTCCTCGGTCGCCTGCTCGAGCACCGCCCGCCACGCGACGGCGGCGTCCTCCTCCATGCGCACGGCCAGGTTGGCCGCGTCGGTCGGGTTGTCGACCTCGATCGGTAGCTGGTAGCCGGCCGCGGGCAGCGGCGGCTCGACCGACCGGGCCTTGAGCATCGCGATGGCCCCCTCGCGCCTGTCCCGATGCTCGGCCAGTGCGGTCGAAACCAGGTCGTTGGCGTCGGGCGTCGAGTGAGCCGACACCAGCCCGTAGCCGTAGATCGTCGCCTGCTCGGTGGCAATCGCGTCGAACAGGGCGCCGTTCGCCGCGTCCGACGGCCGTCCCGGCGTGGTGGGGTCGGCGGCCCGCGACGACGTTGTCGTTGTGGTCGTCGTGGTCGTCGTCGTCGTGGGTGACGGCTCTGGAGTGGTCATTGCGGAGCGCCCGCCGGGACAAGCGCAACCGTGTATGCCGCCGCGCAGGAGGCGGCGATCGAGCCGAGGAGCCCTGCGCGATAGCCGGACTGCTTGGCCGCCAGTTGTGCGGCGGTGTCCGCTGACTGACGGAGGGCCGCGATCACGTCCCTGGTCGTAGGTGCCGTCGCCGGCTGCACGGTAGTGGTCGTGGTCGTCGTCGGCGCTTTCTTGCCGACAATCCGCACCAGCTCGTCGGACAACGCCTGGGCATGCGCCGACCGTTCGGAGGCCACCGCAGTCAGCGCCTGCGCCGTCGGCGGCGGAGGAGTTGCTGCCGCGGCGTCTGCGGCGAGTTGACTATCGGCGCGGGCGCGGTCGAGTTGGGCGGCCAGCTCATCGACTTCCGGTGGTGGCGGCGGCGACCCGCATGCGCCGACCGTTCCGCCAAGCAGTGCCAATGCCGCCGCCCCGAGCAAAACACGTCGTCTGCTGACTGTCGGCGGAGTGCTCGGCACGGAAAACATCCTGCCATTGCCTGCACTGGGCATTCAGTGGACGCCGCCGCGAGTTTGCCGCTTGCCACCGCGGCCCTGGCGTATCGTTGATAGTCGGTTCCAGGTTGCGCCGTGAAGGAATCGTGTCCGGACAACTCAAGATGAGGAGCTCGCCGTGACGGAGTTGTCTGCGGGATTACCGTCGCAGAAACAGGTGATCGAGCTACTCGACGGCGAGTTCGCGCGCGCAGGCTATGAAATCGAAGACGTGCTGATCGACACCGCGGCACGCCCACCCCGCATCACGGTGATCGCTGACGGCGACAATCCTCTGGACCTCGACTCCATCGCGCAACTTTCCCGGTCGGCGTCCGATCTGCTGGACAGCGTCGACGCCCCGGCGTTCGTCCTTGAGGTCACCTCGCCTGGCGTCGATCGCCCGTTGACCACCGAAAAGCACTACCGCCGCGCCCGCGGCCGCAAGGTCGAACTCACCCTGTCCGACGGATCGCAACTGAGCGGCCGGCTCGGCGAGATCCGTGATGGCACCGTGCAGTTGGTCGTACGCGAGGGCGCGAGGCCCAACTTCTCGATCCGCGAACTGCCCATCGATGGTATCGCGAAAGCCGTTGTCCAGGTTGAGTTTTCGCCGCCAAACCAGCGTGAGCTCGAGCTTGCCGGCCAATCCGGGAAGGAGGCTTCAGCGTGAACATCGACATGGCGGCGTTGCACGCCATCGAGACCGACAAGGGCATCTCTGTAGATGTGGTGGTCGACACGATCAAATCCGCACTGCTGACTGCATACCGCCATACCGAAGGCCATGAGGCTGAAGCGCGCATCGAGATCGACCGCAAGACGGGCGTGGTCCAGGTGCTGGCGCGCGAGACGGACGACGACGGCAACGTCATCAGTGAATGGGACGACACCCCAGAGGGTTTCGGCCGCATCGCGGCCACCACCGCGCGTCAGGTGATCCTGCAGCGGTTGCGCGACGCGGAGAACGAGAAGAACTACGGCGAGTTCTCGGCTCGGGAGGGCGACATCGCCGCCGGGGTCATCCAGCGTGACGCACGCGCGAACGCCCGCGGACTTGTCGTCGTCCGAATGGGCAGTGAGACCAAGGGATCTGAGGGTGTCATCCCCTCCGCCGAGCAGGTTCCCGGTGAGCGGTACGAACACGGCGACCGGTTGCGCTGCTACGTCGTCGGCGTCACCCGCGGTGCACGCGAGCCACTGATCACGTTGTCACGCACCCACCCCAACTTGGTGCGCAAGCTGTTCTCGCTGGAGGTTCCCGAGATCGCCGACGGGTCCGTCGAGATCGTCGCGGTGGCACGGGAAGCCGGCCACCGCTCCAAGATCGCTGTCACCTCACGGGTGCCCGGACTCAACGCCAAGGGCGCCTGCATCGGCCCGATGGGTCAGCGGGTGCGAAACGTGATGAGCGAGCTGTCCGGCGAGAAGATCGACATCATCGACTACGACGAGGACCCGGCCCGGTTCGTTGCCAACGCGCTGTCGCCGGCCAAGGTGGTGTCGGTGAGCGTCATCGACGAGTCCGCCCGCGCCGCCCGCGTGGTCGTGCCCGATTTTCAGCTGTCGTTGGCGATCGGCAAGGAGGGCCAGAACGCGCGCCTTGCCGCCCGACTGACCGGCTGGCGAATCGATATCCGAAGCGACGCCGTGCCTCAAACCAGCCCCGACGCGGCGCAAGGCGCGGTACGCGATCGCTAGTCCCAGGTAGAGCCGTTTCTTTCTGCAAGCATCGGGACGGTAGACTCAGCTGTGATCCAGCGCGAGACTTCGGCTGTGACGCATCGACGACCAGATGGACCGGTTCGGACGTGCGTTGGCTGCCGGAAGCGAGAGCTGGCCGTTGAACTGCTTCGAGTGGTCGCCGTCGACGGGAATGGCGCACAAGCCGTGACTGTTGACCCAGCGAGAAAACTGCCGGGGCGGGGTGCCTGGCTGCATCCCGATCCGCAGTGCCTGGACGCAGCAATTCGGCGGCGAGCATTTGCACGAGCGTTGCGTATCACCGGTTCACCGGACACCACCGCGGTGCTAAAGCACGTAAGCGCAGCTAGAGGCGCAAACGAGCCCGACGCGCCCGGCAACAGAACAGGTAGCGAAGAACATGAGCACACCGTGAAGTCCCGATGACCATGCGTCATAGCTAACCCGAGGCACAGCGCCTACCGCCGCTGACGCCTCTAGAGATGGAGATGTAGTGGCAGGTAAGGCCCGCGTGCACGAGTTGGCTAAGGAACTCGGTGTCACCAGTAAGGAAGTCCTCGCCCGGCTGAACGATCAGGGCGAATTCGTCAAATCAGCGTCCTCCACAGTGGAGGCACCCGTCGCGCGTCGACTGCGCGAATCCTTCGGCGGCGCGAAGGCTGCCGCCCAGAAGGTCAAGACCGAAGGCAACGGCGCGCCGGCCAAGCCCGCCGCGGCAAAGGCCGCACCCGAGAAGGCGCCCGCCGCCAAGCCCGCGGCTCCAGCGGCTCCCGCGGCACCACCTGCCCCCGCCGCGCCCGCGGAACCGCCTGTCGTGGCTGCGGTCGCGCCTCCGGTGGAGACACCGGCCCCCCCGGCTCCGGCCCCCGGCGCGACGCCAGGTCCGAGGCCAGGCCCTGCGCCAACGGCGCCGAAGCCGGCCGCGCGTACCCCTCGCGTCGGTAACAACCCGTTCTCCTCGGCTCAGCCGGTTGAGCGGCCGATTCCGCGTCCGCAGGCACCTCGTCCCGGTGCCCCGCGGCCCGGCATGTCGCCGGGCAATATGCCCCCACGTCCCGCATCCCGTCCCGCTCCTTCCGGTCGTCCCGGTGGGACACGGCCCGGCCCCGGTGGTGCTCGGCCCGGCCCTGGTGGTCGTGGTCCCGGCGCAGGCGCCGGTGCCGGTGGCCGTCCAGGTGGTGCAGGCGGCGGTGGTGGTGGTAACTACCGCGGTGGCGGTGCCCCAGGCAGCAGCGGCCCCGGTGGCGGAGGCGGTGCCCCCGCAGCTGGCGGCTACCGCGGTCGTCCCGGTGGCGGCGGCGGTGGCGGACGCCCTGGTCAGCGCGGCGGAGCCGCAGGTGCCTTCGGTCGTCCCGGCGGCGCCCCGAAGCGCGGCCGCAAGTCGAAGCGGGCCAAACGCGCCGAATACGAGAACATGCAGGCGCCGGTCGTCGGTGGCGTGCGGTTACCGCACGGCAACGGCGAAACCATCCGGCTGGCCCGCGGCGCTTCGCTGAGCGACTTCGCCGAGAAGATCGATGCGAACCCGGCTGCCCTCGTGCAGGCGCTGTTCAACCTCGGTGAGATGGTGACGGCCACGCAGTCCGTCGGTGACGAGACGCTCGAGCTGCTCGGCGGCGAGATGAACTACGTCGTGCAGGTCGTGTCCCCCGAGGACGAGGACCGCGAGCTGTTGCAGTCCTTCGACCTCACCTACGGCGAGGACGAAGGCGGCGAGGAAGACCTCGAGACCCGTCCTCCGGTGGTGACCGTCATGGGTCACGTCGACCACGGCAAGACCCGACTGCTGGACACCATCCGAAACGCCACCGTCCGCGAGGAAGAGGCAGGCGGCATCACTCAGCACATCGGCGCCTACCAGGTCGAGGTCGACCTCGACGGCACGATACGGCCGATCACCTTCATCGACACCCCGGG
>JAVXWV010000805.1:0-2516 GCA_032230775.1 Mycobacterium sp.
GAAAACGGTGTACACACCGCCGAATTCACCACCCCCACCGGAATGCGCCATCACTCCACCGCACCACCCCCGCCCGGACCACCAACAATCGCAGTCAGCGAAATCGAAATCAGAATCGGCATCGCGATCGCACAGCACGCGGCCTAGGCCTTACCAGTTGCTGGTGCGCAACACGATCTCGGCGGCGAGCTGCGCGGTGGACTCCTGCGCGTTGCGCCTGCCGAGCAGGTCGACCAGCCGGAAGTCGCCGTACACGTAGCGCTGGCTGGCCTTGGCGACGGCCCGCGCGGCCGGTGTGCTGACCAGCGCGGTGGTGTTCATCTCCACCGGCGGGCAGTCTTCGTCGCGGATCACGCCCGTGAGGTCGGCGACGCGCGGATGGCCGCGGTCGATCACCACCAGCCCGATGAACCGGTCCAGCCGGGTGGCGGCCAGCTCCCACGCCAGTTCGCCGCCGATCCGGTCGCCGACCAGCAGCGCCCACTTCACGTCGAGCGCATCGAGGATGCCGACCACCGACTTGGCGGTCAGCCGCGGATCGGGACCGATCACGATGGTCCGCAGCGAGGCGGTGTGCAGCCGCTGACACACCGCTTCATATGCGGCGGGCGCGTGATGCGCAGCGCCGAGCACCACCACGACGGACCCTTTGTCCGGGCCCGTCACGTCGACGGGCACAGGAAACCCTTCGACGGTGACCATGGTGGAAGGCATTTGGTCACGCTACAGCCAAATGTCCCATCGGGGGGCCGATTTTCACCGGCCGTTAACCCGACGCGGCACGCTCCGCCTGCTTTGCTGCGATGTCCAGAAACGTCTGCGGCAGCGCGGCTTTGACGGCAATTGACGGGTTCGGTGTGGGAAACGCGATGCCGAACACCCCCATCCTGCCGATGTTTTCGAACGTAAAGTACGCGCTGCTTTCGGAGTTGCCCAGTCGCATCGTCTGCTCGTACACCAGCGCGTCGGCACGCGGTGTCGGGAGCCGCGTCGTGGTCATCGGAATGCCTGGCGTCGACGCGTCGAAGAACGTCTGAAAATGCGCGCAGCGGTCGGCTGTGGCGGCCAGCCGGGCGAGGTCCAGTGGCCACGTCAACACGCTCATCACGATCCGTGCGCCGTCGTAACCCACGACGTACTCAGCCGCGCTACCTGGCCCGCGCTCGGCCGTATCGGCGATGGCGCGGGTGAGGCCCTCCGAGCAGCCTTCGGGGTCGGACAGCATAGCCGGCGGTCCGCCCGCGCCGTCGCGCTGGCCTGACGGCTGGATGATGCGGTCGAAACGCACACCCGCAGGGAAGTCGGCTGCGGTCAACACCACCTTCTCAAGCCTGGCCCCTGGCCAGGTCGCGGTGCCGGAGATCGCGTGCGCGCAGCCGGTGAGCGCCACCAGGAGCAGCGTCAGCACGGCTGCTTCGCAACGCCGGATCATGATCTCAGGCTAGCGCCGTTGCGACAGTGGGCCGGTTCGGCGGCCCGTGGTCGAGCAGGCCGACCACTGCGTCGATGTCGAGATGTGCGGTCAGCAGATCGGCCATCAGGTCCAGCTGTGCGTCGCGGCGCGCCGCCACGTCAACGTCGTCGGCGACGACGAATCCCGATCGGCCCGCAGCCGTGGCGACGTCGGCAAGCCACTGCCTGCGCAGTGCATCGTTGTCGAGCAGCCCGTGCCAGTGCGTGCCGAACACGTGGCCGCGCCGGACGCCGACACCCAGCCAGTCGTCCTCGGTGTGGCGCTCGACCTGGCCGTGGTGGATCTCGTAGCCGTGCAGTCCGTTGTCGTGCTGCCGCAGGGTCTTGACCGGCGCGAATGCGATGTCGGCGTCGAGCAGGCCGAGGCCCTCGACGAGGCCTGCCTTGGATTCCACCGCGTCGTCGATGCGCCGACACAACATCTGGAAGCCGCCGCAGATGCCCAGTACGGGCAGGCCCTGCCGAGCGTGAGCGGTGATGCCGTCGGCGAGGCCGCGGTCGGTCAGCCAGCCCAGATCGGAAACGGTCGCCTTGCTGCCAGGGACCACGATCACGTCGGCGTCGGCAAGATCGGCGGGATCGGTCACCCAGCGCACCAGCACGCCGGGCTCGCACGCCAGCGCCTCGACATCGGTGGAGTTCGAGATGCGCGGCAATCGGATCGCGGCCACCCGCAGCCAGTCCCGGCCGCGCGGTGGCTGCGGGTCCCCGACGATGCGGTGCGCGAGCACCGACACCGAATCCTCGGTGTCGAGCCAGAGCCCGTCGGTGTAGGGAATGACGCCGTAGGTCGGTCTGCCGGTCACGTCCTGCAGTTGCGCGAGCCCAGGCGCCAGCAGAGCTGGGTCACCGCGAAACTTGTTGACCACAAACCCGGAGACGAGTCGTTGATCGTCGGGCTCGAGAACCGCCACCGTCCCATACAGGTGGGCGAGCAGCCCGCCGCGGTCGATGTCGCCGACGATGATGACGGGCAGATTCGCGGCGCGGGCCAGCCCCATGTTCGCCAGATCGGTTGCGCGCAGGTTGATCTCGGCGGGTGA
>JAVXWV010000183.1:0-3522 GCA_032230775.1 Mycobacterium sp.
GCACTGCCGGCCCCCGGGTTCCCTATTTCCCGGCGGCGGGAGCGGCGCACAACGAGTGGTCCTGGAGGTCCTCACCGCTACCCTCGTCGCCCGCAGCGGCGTCGGCTTGTCCCGCGAGGACGACGAAGCCCGAACCGCTTGGTGAACCCACGACGACGAGCGTGCGCCGGCTCATGTCCTCGCGCGCACCCGGGAGGCTATCGGCCATGAGCTGAAAAACGTTGATGTCGTTGAGATCCGAGATCCTGATGGCGCTGTAGGGCGCACCGGCGAGCGGGACGGCGAACGGCGCCCATGCGGGCCCAATCGAGTCGGCGTGCTGTGCGAGCGATTGGTGGACGTCGGCCCTAAGACAGTCGATGTGGATATGAAGTTGGTTCTGCGACCGCGCAACCATGGAGTTGACTGCAAGGCTCACCCAGTCGGGGGGCAGCGACCGTCCCGCCCGCTCCTCGGTCAAGTAGCGGGTGCGCCATGCATCGGCGAAGTAGTCCTGCGTCCCAGGATCAAGCAAAATTGGGCTCTCGATCCCGCTGATCTGCAACGTGGGGATGAGCAGGAATTGCCGCTCCCCGACTAGGTCCTTGAGGAGGGCGTAGCCATCCTCCGCGTCGACCAACGCACACGGCGCGGGATCGTTGTCTTGCTCCTCGTGCGGGGAACATTGATCGTGGACGATCGTCCAGAGCGCATTGGGATCTGCACCCGCCCAACCGATTCCGACGGCGGACAATCCGATGAGCAACGTCGCCACGAGGAGCACGCGGATTGGCACTGCGCTGCGGCAACTTGTCGGAGGCGTCATGTGGTTTGCGTCGGTTACGACGGGGACACAACGCGCACGTACTCATCGCGCGAGAGGACGAGCGTCTTTGTGGGCGAAGAGATGTCGACGTAATTGTGGCCCGGGCCGTCGCTGTCTCTCATCACGGTCAGGTCCTCGACGATTTCAACTGCTTTGGCGTGGTCGAGCCGCCACACCACACGATTTTCGCCCAGTTCGACATCGGCTGCACCGGCCTGCAAGACGAACTCATGTGTAACTCCATCGTGCTCCAGCTGCGATGACCCTAGCCGCACGGCGTCATTCAGCGCATCTGTAAAGGTAGCCACCCCCACACCGTCCATGGCCAACAACACCACGTCGTCGCCCCACATGAAATCGGGGAGGAGTGCGACGCGGATTATGTTCATGCGACTCCAGATACACGAGCGTTGGCGATGGTGCCAATGCTATAGACGAACCGTACCAACACGTGCGGACGACACTTCATCAAGAATGTTGCCGTCGGGCCGGCCGGTCGCGAAGGCACTGCGCGGATAGGGACATTGGCAGATCTCAATACATCGCCTCGAATGAGCAGGACTTGGCTGTCAGCGCGATTTTCGAGATGCGGAAGCTAAACGTATTGGGAACCAATTTCTCTATGCCCCAACCCGTTTGAGCTTCGATAGGTAACCGACCTAGTTGTTGGTCGGTGGTGGTTGCGGCTGGAATGATTCATACCACCACCAGTCGGCGCGCTCGCCCGTGGGTCCGGGGCAGGGCGGGACCGCGGGTGGGGGTCGGGTCGGTGGGCGGGCCAGCGATCCGGGGCTCAGCGCTCGGCCGGCGCTATCGGTGACGGACAGTTCGTCCGGGGGGCCGGTGATGGTGATGACGCCCCGATGGTGCAGCCGGTGGTGATGGGGGCACAGGAGCACTAGGTTGTCCAGCTCGGTCGGGCCGCCGTCTTCCCAGTGCCGGATGTGGTGTGCATGTAGACCGCGGGTAGCTCCGCACCCGGGAACCGCGCACGTGGGGTGGCGGTGCTCAAGAGCACGGCGTAGCCGGCGGTTGATCAGGCGGGTCGCCCGCCCGGCGCCGATGGGCTGCCCGTCGCGTTCGAACCAAACTTCGCAGGTGGCGTCACAGGTCAGGTATTGGCGCTCGGCGTCGGTGAGCAGCGGACCCAGATGCAATTGAGCGGCTTTGTCTTTGACATCCAGATGCGCCACCACGGTGGTGTGCTGCCCGTGGGGTCGGCGGGCCACATCGGCGTCCCATCCGGCCTCCACCAAGCGCATGAAAGCGTCGGGGGTGTTCGGCAACGGAGGGCCCTGATCTGATCCGTGGCCGCCATTATCAAGCTTCCACTCGGCCATCAGCGCATCAAGATGAGACTGCAGTGCCGCGTCGAATTTCGCGGCGTCGAGGTGATCGAGTTTGATCCGCCAGGTGGTGAAGTCGTCGTCGGAGGTTTTGGTGATCGACCGCTGCGGGTCGGGCCGAGGACCGGGTTCAGGTCGCGGTTCGAGCTTGACTGCGGTGCGCAGTTGATTGACCGTCGCGGAGCGGGCCAGTTCCGCATAGTGCGCATCGGATCCCTCGCCCGCGCTCGCCGCAATGACTCCGACCTGATCCAGCGACAGTCGACCCTCCCGCATGCCTTGGGCGCAGCGGGGAAACTCCTCAAGCCGGTGCGCGACGGTAGCGATCGTGTGGGCGTTTGCCGACGACGAGCCGGTCTTCCATGCCACCAACGAGGCCACCGACCGCGCGCCGGTAGCCCCGCACAACTCGTCGCGATCCATCTCGGCGACGATCTCCACGATGCGCCCATCGATGGCGTTGCGCTGACCGGTCAACTCCGCCAACTCGTCGAACAGCACCTCAAGGCGCTGGTCAGGACGCGCCACAGTCGCGGCGGGCGATGCGGTCGAGGACATAACTTCATCATTGCAGCGGGGTACGACAAATTTCGAAGCCGCCAGTTTGATCGCCGCTAGACCGCGTCGTCGAGACCCCAGTACTTGGCCTGCCTCAGAACCTCCCGCTTGTAGCTCGACCTCAGCGCATCGACCATGGCGAGTGTTCGCGTCGTCAGTTCGTCTCGAATCCCGCTCTGCGCGTGAGCGTATGGAATGAACGCCCGCAGCAGATCGGGCGCGTCTAGTGTGACCTCCAACGGAATGTTGTCCTCGCTGTAGGGCGTGCCGCCGATCGCCCGTTCGACACGGGCCGCGCTCCACCGCAAGGGGTCACCCGTACCCGTCTCGAAGAGCTCCAGCAGCAGCTCCCGATGGCTGGAGTCGGTGAACGGCGCTGCGGAACTGGTCGCGAAGAACCTGTCGCAAAGCTCCTCGGCCAACGCCCACTCCTCGGCCCGTGACCGGTGTTCACCACCTTCGGGTAGCCGAGCTACCAGCCACTGAACCAGTCCCCTGTAGAGCGGCCATGAATCGGTCTCAGGTGCGAGTGTCGGCTTGTTGAGCGCAGCCTCGATCCACACCCGCGCATCGGCCAGCTTCACCTCGAAAACATCGGTGTCGCTGCTGGATTCAGCCACCCGCGCAAGGGCCTCGTCGATCGGGTCCGGTACAGCGCCTGCGTCGGCAGCGCTCGACAACATGTTGTGGTCGATCTGGACCGCGATGGTCAGCTCGTGCCCACCATTGAGTCGCATACCGATCACGAGCTCGTCAACATCACCGAACACATTGGTTCTGCGCACCGCGCGGTAGATGTCGACGCGCGGCAGA
>JAVXWV010000224.1:0-2850 GCA_032230775.1 Mycobacterium sp.
CCACCCGACGATCCCGTCGAGGATCCGCAAGCCTACGCGGGCCGCGGTCACTACGCGGCCTTCGCGGCGACCGGCGCGATCCTGCCGACCACGTCGGTAGTTTGTTCCAGCGCGTAGCCGAACCGCAGGATCTCGGGCTCGGCGAACGGCTTTCCGATGATCTGCACTCCCAGCGGGAGTCCGTCGGCGGTGAACCCTGCCGGAACCGACAATGACGGCAGTCCGGTGACATTGGCGGGCGCCGACAGGCGCACGTAGGCAGGGGTTGCACCCTCGAGCGTGCCGTCCCCCCACCTGATGAAGGGATCGGACCGCAGGGTCGCGGCAGCGACGAGGGTGGGTGCGAGCAACACGTCGATCGAGGAGAACATCTCCATCCATGCCGCCTGGATCAGCGTCCGCAGCCGCAGCGCGTTGACGTAGTCGGTGGCGAGCTGTGCTGCGCCGATCTCGAGGAGAGTACGGGTCTCGTCGGTGAACTTCTCCGGGGAATTGCGGAGGTAGTCCTTGTGGTATGCGGTGGCCTCCGGCATCATGATCGCCCACTCGGTCGAGATGATGTGCTCGGCCATCGGAATCGTTACCTCGACCAGCTCGGCGCCGAGCGCCTGCAGCGTGGCAGCGGCGGTGGTGGCCGCCTGCGCCGCCTCGCCTGCGACCTGCTCGGTGTAGTAGTTGACGGGGATGCCGACCTTCTTCCCCGCCACCCCGGCGTCGATCCCGGTCACCATGTCCGGCACCGGCACGTCGACGGTCCCGGGGTCGGCGCGGTCGTATCCAGACATCGCAGCCATCACCAGCGCCGAATCGACCACGTTGCGGCTAAGCGGTCCCACATGGTCGAGAGACCACGACAGCGACGCGACTCCGACACGCGAGGCACGGCCGAAGGTCGGCTTGAGGCCGACGGTGCCACACAGCGCGGCCGGGATACGGATGGATCCGCCGGTATCGCTACCGAGGGCGACGTGCACGACGCCGCTGGCTACCGCAGCTCCCGAACCGCCGCTGGATCCGCCTGGCGTGCGGTCCGGCGCCCAGGGGTTGCCCGTGGTGGGAGTGGTTGCACCGTAGGCAAATTCGTGGGTGTGGGTCTTACCGATCAGAACCATCCCGGCCGTGTACAGCTTCGCGACTGACACCGAATCGGTATCCGGCACGTGGTCGGCCCGCTGCGCGGAGCTGGACGTGGTCCTGACTCCGGCGGTGTCGTAGAGATCCTTGACGGCGAGCGGAATACCGTGCAGCGGGCTCCGGTAATTGCCTTCGCTGATCTCCTTCTCGGCGATCTTGGCCTGTTCGAGCGCGAGTTCCGGTGTGGTAGTGGCGAATGCGGTGAGCGTCGGTTCGACCTCCTCCAGGCGCGCGAGCGACGACTGGGTGACCTCGACCGGTGATACCTCCTTGGTGCGGATCTTCTCCGACACCTCGATCATCGGAATTTCGTACAGTTCCATCGCGCTATTCCTCTGCATTCAGTCCCAGGACGCCTTGAAGCCCACGGCCGGGACCGTCTCACCCAGGCCCGGCGTCGAGGCCTTACGAATCAGCGCGAGCGTCGATGAGTAGATTTCGTAGTTCACCGCGAGACGCTCTGGCGAGATGGTCAGCCCGGCGTACTCGAACGCGGCGGCCACCTGGGCTTCGGAAGGCACGAATTCACTATCCGACATGGGATCTCCTAGAGTCGGTGGCAGAGTGCGGAATGCCAGACGAACCGATCTGACCGTTGGGCTTGCCGAATACTCCGTCCGCAAACTCAGACTTGTCAGGACCAGTTGACAACGAGTCAGGGTCACCAAGGTTGACGGCCTGTTTCATCGTCATTACGCCATACCCGAGAGGGCCCCGCCTCACCTGAAGTCAGTGTGAAATATTGAGTCTTGCGGCCAGCACTCACGAGCAATCGTCAAGCGGCCCAGGCAGGTTGCGCGCTGACGAGACTGGTCAGACCAGCGCGGTAAGCGTCCAAGCTGTGGCGGTGTGTCTGGTCGATGGAACCACCCGAATTGACGGCGACCTGCACGCCCACATGCTCGTAGGGCACGGCGGGCAGTGCCAGCGGCAGATGCGGGACGATATCGAAGAGGTTGACCACCCGGAAGCAGCTGTCGATCAGCAGGTTGAACGGCACTACGAAGTCGTGCAGTCCGGGGCGAGGGCCACCGAAGGTCGTCAGTTTCGGTTCCGGGACAACCGATATGTTCTTGGCGATGTCCGGCGCGGCGAGCACCGCGAGGGCGGCGCCCAGGCTGTGTCCGGTGACAATCAACTGGTCGCAGCCCGCGCAGGCGGCCGGGAGATTCGCCGCCAGATTGGCCCGCATCGTCTCGTACAGCCCCATCCACCCCATGTGGACCTCTCCGAAATCGGGTACCGGCCGATAGCCTGTCGTGTCGACATCGAGGTTCTGCAACCACTCTGTCTGCGTTTGGGTACCGCGGATCGCGACGAATGCTGTCTTAGTCGCAGTATTCTTGCCGACCAACCCGAACACCGTGGTGATGCCTGCAACCGTATGAACGAATGAGCGGGCGTTTTCCGAAAGATCTGTAATCAAGTCGAGCAGCGTCGGGTCTGCTTCGAGCAGGGCGGTCTTCTGATAACCACCCGGCAGGGTCGGGTCTACATCGGGATTGCGGAAGACCTGATAGGCGGCCTGCACCAAGGGCAGGACTGTGTCACGGGCGAATTGCGGATCGAAACTCATACCGCACGGTCTACTCTTTTTCCCGCTGCGCCACAGCGTCACTGCCAATACCCACTACAAACTCGGGGCCAGTCGATGCAGCGAACCGTCCAACGCCCTCGTGGCATAAGCGGGTATCACGTATGAGCGAGCCGGTGACA
>JAVXWV010000241.1:0-3433 GCA_032230775.1 Mycobacterium sp.
CCCGCGTGGGTGTTCCCGCGCCAGCGGGAGATGTCCCCCGTCGGACGTGACTTGCCCGCGGTCCGCGATGGCGCCATTGACAGCGGAGTTCACGCCGGCTACCTGCACACCCACCCGGCCGCGCACCCGCAAGCGATAACCCGCTTCGTGGCCGCTGCCGCAACCTCTAAGCTCGCCGGGTGACCGAGAACGCCTACTTAGTCGGCCTGCGTCTGGCCGGCAAGAAGGTCGTGGTCGTGGGCGGCGGTACCGTCGCGCAGCGCCGCCTTCCGCTATTGCTCGCCAACGGCTCCGACGTGCACGTCATCACCCACAGCGCCACCCCGGCCGTCGAAGGCATGACGGGAATCACCTTGACGCTCAGGGAGTTCCGCGACGAAGACCTCGACGGCGCCTGGTATGCGATCGCCGCCACCGACGACCCGGACGTCAACGCCGCCGTCGTCGCAGGGGCCGAACGGCGGCACATCTTCTGTGTGCGCGCCGACGTTGCTCGCGAGGGCAGCGCCGTCACGCCCGCCTCGTTCGAGTACGAAGGCCTGTCCGTCGGGGTGCTGGCAGGCGGCGAGCACCGCCGGTCGGCGGCGATCCGGTCAGCCATCCACGAAGCGCTGCAGCAAGGGGTTATCAGGGCTGCATCGCCTCGCTCCCTGCACGGGGGGGTCGCGCTGGTCGGCGGGGGACCCGGCGACCCCGAACTGATCACCGTGCGCGGCAGGCGCCTGCTGGCCAACGCCGACGTCGTCGTCGCCGACAGGCTGGCCCCGCAGGAACTGCTCGCCGAACTTCCGCCGCACGTCGAGGTCATCGACGCCGCCAAGATCCCCTACGGGCGCGCGATGGCACAGGACGCGATCAATGAGGTGCTCATCGACCGGGCCAAGGCGGGCAAGTTCGTCGTCCGGCTCAAGGGGGGCGACCCATTCGTATTCGCGCGCGGCTACGAGGAGGTGCTCGCGTGTGCGGATGCTGGGATTCCTGTCACAGTTGTGCCGGGTGTGACGAGTGCTATAGCCGTACCTGCACTGGCGGGCGTCCCGGTCACCCATCGGGGGATCACGCACGAGTTCGTGGTGGTCAGCGGCCATGTTGCGCCCGACCATCCCGAATCGTTAGTGAATTGGAACGCACTGGCCGCGCTCTCGGGCACCATCGTGCTCTTGATGGCAGTAGAGCGCATCGAGCTGTTCACCAAGGCACTGCTGGAAGGCGGCCGACCAGCGGATACGCCGGTTCTAGTGGTCCAGCACGGCACCACTGCGGCTCAGCTGACATTGCGCGCGACCCTCGCCGACGCGCCCGAGCGCATCCGCGAAGAGGGCATCAGGCCTCCCGCGATCATCGTTATCGGCTCCGTCGCGGCCTTCGGCAGTTAAAGGATTCTTAAGATTACTGTAAGGTAACCCGCTATGACGGCTCTCAATGACGCAGAGCGCGCCGCCATCCGCCGTGACGCCGAAGGCGGAGCAAACCGTGCTCATCCGGTGCACTTGGAGTACCCCGGTTCGGAGCGAACCGGCAGGTCCCCGGCCTGGCTACCGTCGCGGCGGTTCGTCGCCGCGGTGATCGCTATCGGTGGCATGCAGCTGCTCGCCACCATGGACAGCACCGTTGCCATCGTTGCGCTTCCTAAGATTCAGGACGAGTTGAGCTTGTCCGATGCCGGCCGCAGCTGGGTCATCACGGCTTACGTCCTGACCTTCGGCGGGCTGATGCTGCTGGGTGGACGCCTTGGCGACACGATCGGCCGCAAGCGCACCTTCATCGTCGGCGTCGCGCTGTTCACCATCGCCTCGATCCTGTGCGGTCTCGCGTGGAACGAGGGGACGCTGGTCACCGCCCGGCTGCTGCAGGGCGTTGGTGCTGCGATCGCGTCACCGACCGCTCTCGCACTGATCGCGACGACCTTCCCGAAGGGACCCGCTCGCAACGCGGCGACGGCGATTTTCGCCGCGATGACCGGCGTCGGCTCGGTGATGGGCCTTATCGTCGGCGGCGCACTGACCGAGGTGTCCTGGCGGTGGGCGTTCCTCATCAACATCCCGATCGGGATCCTGATGATCCACCTGGCCCGCAAGACGCTGCGGGAGACCCACCGCGAGCCGCTGAAGCTGGACGCCACCGGCGCGATCCTGGCGACGTTGGGTTGCACGGCAGCGGTGTTCGGCTTCTCGATGGGCCCGGAGCAGGGCTGGCTCTCGCCGATCACCATCGGCTCGGGCGTGGCCGCCGCTGTCTTCCTGCTCGCGTTCCTCTATGTCGAGCGCAGCGCCGAAAACCCCGTCGTGCCGTTCGAACTGTTCCGTGATCGCAACCGGGTCGCCACGTTCACCGCGGTCTTCCTTGCCGGCGGCGTCATGTTCACGCTGACCGTGCTGATCGGGCTCTACGTCCAGGACATCATGGGCTACAGCGCATTACGCGCAGGCGTCGGCTTCATCCCGTTCGTCATCGCGCTCGGCATCGGGCTCGGGTTGTCGTCGCACCTGGTGTCGTTGTTCCCGCCCAGGGTGCTTGTGATCGCCGGCGGCGTGCTGGTGCTCGCCGCGATGCTCTACGGCTCCACTCTCAACGGCGGCATCCCGTACTTCCCGAACTTGGTCCTCCCGATCACTGTCGGCGGCTTCGGCATCGGCATGATCGTCGTGCCGCTGACCGTGTCGGCCATCGCCGGTGTCGGCTTCGACCAGATCGGCCCGGTATCGGCGATCGCGCTGATGCTGCAGAACCTCGGCGGCCCTGTCGTGCTCGCGATCGTCCAGGCCGTCATCACGTCGCGCACGCTGTATCTGGGCGGCACCACTGGCCCGGTCAAATATATGGACCGCGCGCAGCTGCACGCGCTCGACCAGGGCTACAGCTACGGCCTGCTCTGGGTGGCTGGGGTCGCGGTGATCGTCGGCGCCGTCGCGCTGTTCATCGGCTACACCTCGTCGCAGGTCGCACACGCGCAGGAAGTCAAGGACGCGATCGACGCAGGAGAGCTGTAGCTCGGCGTCACGCGGCCTCAAGGCGCGGCGATGGCGGACATTCGGTGTTTGTCGCCCCGATGCTGCCGAGCGCCATCATTTGGATGACCCTTCTTGTGACAATGACTCGATGAGCGTTCTGGCAATCCGCCCCGTCGCCGCCGCTGACGCAAGTGTTTGCGGCCGCATCTTTTTCGACGCCTTCGAGTCACTCGCGACCCGCCATGGCTTTCCGATCGAGCCCGGATCGCCGGAATTCACCGATTCTCAGGTGCATTCCATGCTCGCCACCGATGGCATCGTCGGGCTGGTGGCGGTACGCGATAACCAGATCGTCGGCAGCGCCTTCGCCGACGAGCGCGGCGCCATCGTCGGGATCGGACCAGTGACCGTCGACCCCGCCGTGCAGGACGTCGGCATCGGGCGCTCCCTCATGCAGGCCTTGCTGGACCGCGAACGCGAGC
>JAVXWV010000276.1:0-4065 GCA_032230775.1 Mycobacterium sp.
TCGTCGACCGATTCCTTGAGGACGCCATCGAGATCGACGTCGACGCGCTCTGTGACGGCTCCGAGGTGTACATCGGCGGAATCATGGAACACATCGAGGAGGCAGGCATTCACTCCGGCGACTCGGCATGTGCGCTACCGCCGGTCACGTTGGGCCGCAGCGACATCGAGTCGGTGCGGCGTGCCACCGAGGCCATCGCCCACGGCATCGGCGTGGTCGGGCTACTCAACGTGCAGTACGCGCTCAAGGATGACGTGCTCTACGTGCTCGAGGCCAATCCGCGCGCCAGCCGCACGGTGCCGTTCGTGTCGAAGGCCACCGCGGTGCCACTGGCCAAGGCGTGTGCTCGAATCATGCTTGGCGCCACAATTGCCCAGCTGCGTGAGGAAGGCGTACTGGCCAAGACCGGTGACGGCGCGGTTGCGCCACGCAACGCGCCCGTGGCCGTCAAGGAGGCCGTCCTGCCTTTTCATCGGTTCCGCAAGGCCGACGGCACGCAGATCGACTCGCTGCTCGGCCCGGAGATGAAATCAACCGGTGAGGTGATGGGCATCGACCGCGACTTCGGCAGTGCATTCGCGAAGAGCCAAACGGCCGCATACGGCTCGTTGCCGACGGCGGGCACCGTGTTCGTCTCGGTCGCCAACCGCGATAAGCGCTCGCTGGTGTTCCCGGTGAAACGGCTGGCCGACTTGGGATTCCGGGTGCTCGCCACTGCAGGGACGGCGGAGATGTTGCGGCGCAACGGCATTCCGTGCGACGAGGTTCGGAAGCACTTCGAACCGCCGGGTGATGGCAGGCCCGCCGCATCCGCCGTCGACGCAATCCGGGCCGGCGAGATCGATATGGTGATCAACACTCCATACGGCAATTCCGGTCCGCGTATCGACGGGTACGAAATCCGTTCGGCCGCAGTGTCAATGAATATTCCCTGCGTCACGACGGTGCAGGGCGCATCGGCAGCTGTGCAGGGCATCGAGGCGGCTATCCGTGGTGATATCGGTGTGATGTCGCTGCAGGAACTGCACAGCGCGCTGGGACCGTAGCGGTGGCCGGATTCGGTCCTCGGCTCGCCGACGCGGTGTCCCGGCGGGGCCCGCTGTGCCCTGGCATCGACCCACATCCCGAACTGATCCGCGCCTGGGGCCTCACCGTCGACGCCGACGGCCTCGCCAAGTTCTGCGATGTCTGTGTGGCGGCGTTCGCCGATTTTGCCGTGGTCAAGCCGCAGGTCGCGTTCTTCGAGGCGTTCGGCGCTCAAGGTTTTGCGGTGCTGGAGCGGACGATCAGTGCGTTGCAGGCCGCGGGGGTACTCGTGCTGGCCGACGCTAAACGCGGCGACATCGGCTCGACGATGGCCGCCTACGCCGACGCGTGGGCCGGAGATTCACCACTGGCCGCGGATGCGGTGACCGCCTCGCCGTATCTCGGATTCGGTTCCCTGCAACCGCTTCTCGACACGGCAGCCGCCCACGATCGAGGGGTGTTCGTGCTGGCCGCCACGTCGAATCCCGAGGGGGCCAGCGTGCAGCGCGCCGACGCGGGGGGCAGGACCGTCGCGCAGTCGATCGTCGACGCCGCCGCCGCGGTCAATCGCGAATTGTCCGGCTCGGTCGGCGTTGTCGTCGGCGCGACCGTGTCCGACCCGCCGGATGTCAGCGCACTGGGTGGACCGGTCCTTGTACCGGGCGTCGGCGCCCAGGGCGGACGGCCTGAGGCGTTGGGTGGGCTTGGCGGCGCTCATTCCGGGCAGCTGTTGCCCGCGGTGTCGCGCGATGTGCTGCGGGCCGGACCAGAGGTCGCCGCCGTGCGCGCCGCGGCCGAGCGCTTCCGCGATGCGGTGGCGTATCTGGCATGACCGCGTACGACGCCGCGGCATGGACTTGATCAGACGCCGGCTCTGCGACGACGCCGTCGAGCCAGCACCACGACGAAAACCACGGCGCCCGAGGCGAACACGGCGAGAAGGGCGAAGCCGGTGATGTCGCCGTGGTCGCGTGTTCGGTAGATGACGTGCTGGAACGGCGTGTCCGACGCCGCGGGTTCGAACACGTAATCGCCGTCGATCAACTCGGGCTGATAGATGTGGTCGTTCCAGTGGGTCAAGAAGGCGCCGTCGCCGACGTAGGCCGCCAATGCGGGGGAGAGGTCGGCGCGCTCGACGTGGCCTGCGAACTCGAGGGACGGTTTGTGGCCAGCAACGGGCACGGACTCCGGATCCATCCGATGGTCGGCCAGGACATAGAGATCGACGGTCTGCGGCGTCGTTGCCGACCGTGACAGCCGCATCGGATAGACGAGTTTGTCGGACGTGAACGACAGCCTCAGCGGCTGCAGGTCGCCGGTCAGCGACTCACCCGCCTTGGCGGGGGCGAGCTGTATCGCCACGATTTCCCAGTGGTCGGCGATGTACGGCGCGAGGTTCGCCTCCAGGCCACCCGGACGCGGAAATCCCTTGTCCGCCAACCACGTAGCCAACGCGGTAGGGTCGTCGGCGGCCAGCCGGGTGACGTCGAACGGGCCGATGCGCTGACGACCGAGCACGTTGACGGCGCCGCCAGGTGCGCCTGCGGTCTCCGACGGGCCTGCGCCCGGGAGCAGCCAGGTGAACGTCGGCCACCACGAGTCGCGGTACTCCACGCGCGCAGCGGTGAGCCTGCGGAGCTCGTCGAACATCTCGGTGTCGCCAAGCGAGACCTTGGCGGCGGATGGCACGGGCATGACCCACGCGGCCTTGTCCGAACTGCCGGACACGTTGAACGCCATCAGGATGTCCTGTGTCTTACCGTCCCAGGCCACCATCGCCCGCTCGTCGACGACGGATGCGCCCGCCCGGTCGGGGATGTATGCCCCACAGCCGCAGGCCCACGCCGGGGCTGCGACGCCAGACACCAGGCCGCCGAGAAACAGTGCGAGCACGGCGCACACGGACCGCAACACGCAACGAACCTACCGGGTCAGCGTGCGGCCGACTCCGGTTCGGCGACGCGCCTCGCAACGACCACCATCAGCGGCGGCAGCGCCAACTCGAGCACGAGCATCGCGACGTAGAACGGATGCGGTGGGCCGTCGAGCAGGATTGCGAGCAGCCGCCCGATTGCGCCGATTAAGAACGCAGCGGCCAGCAGGGTGATGTAGACGCGTTTGTGCTCCACGTCGCGTGCGCACCACAGCAGTGCGATGCCCCAACTCAGAAGTAGTCCGGCGAAGAATCTGTCCTCGCCTGCCATCGTCGGATTCACCGCAACGCCGCCGATGATCGCCTGCGGGCCGATCGCGAAGTGCGCGAGAGAAATGCCGATCACGATGACGCCGAACAGCGCCAGAAATGCCTGAAAGGCCCGTCGCATAGACCGCTCCCGGTGTCGCGAATGGATCTACTACGGACTGTAGTTGATTGCCATCCGCGACACCAGGACCGGGGTCTACAGCGGAATCCAGACGCCGAAGAACCAGAAGCCCCAGTTGTTGAAATCGGGGTTGTAGATCGGGGTCACCCAGCTCCCGTTGTAGTTGAACGGCTGGTGATCGCGCCTGCCGTCATCGATGCCGCGCCAGCCCTGATCGGGCGGCGGTGGGCCCCAGGCCGGGTTGTGGTCCCCCGGTCCCGGACCACCTGGGCCGCCAGGGCCGCCAGGTCCACCAGGTCCACCCTGGCCGCCGGGCGGGGGTCCCTGATCGTGCCCTCCGGGCGGGGGGCCCTGGTCGTGTCCGCCCTGTCCGCCCGGCCCCTGGCAGGCACCGAATTGGCACGGTTGCGGGCCCGGTTGGGCGCCTGCGACCCCGCTACCGAGGGTCAAGACCGATGCGCCGATCGCCAATGCGATCGCGGAACTGCAGGTCAATTGCTTGAAATTCATATCAGCCGCCTTTCGCGGTTGGTCGAAGCGAGATGTTTTACAGCGACTGCCGCAGGCTATGAAGCGAAGCTGTGCGTGAGCTTTGGCCTGTTTAGGAGTGCGTTACGCGCCCCGTCTACCTGTCAACCGACAGGTCAAATGAGGGTGTCGCCAGTGTCACGACACGCCCGACACGCCGTGACCAGCCAAAGTTTTCTTAAGTTTG
>JAVXWV010000323.1:0-3417 GCA_032230775.1 Mycobacterium sp.
TACCTGTGGTGGGTTGGGCACTCCGGCATCCCGGCTCAAGTCAAGATCTTGTCGGGCTGCGACAGCCCTGTGGGCAGTCACAGTGCTACTTGCCCCGCATCGTGGATTCAAGCCGATGGTCTTCGGCGATAATCGCGAACTCAGCTATGGCAAGACCGTGGACGTCCACATTCGCGGCGACCAGGCGGCCCCGAACTCGGAATCGGCATGGGGGCCAGCCGGGATACCCATCGGGATTGCGCTGTCAGGCCTCGGGGTTTGGTTCTTATGGCCCACCCGTCGCCGAAAACGCGACCAAGGGCCTCCATCCACGCCGTCTGATGATCCGGGAACGCCCCAAGCCCAAATCACGTGAGGCGGCGCGAGATCTGCCATCTTGTTGCATTCGCCGTGGCGGTGCGGTTGGCGGACTTCGCCCTGTTGGTCAGTCGGCCTTCTGCCAGGGCTGGCAGCTGTGCGTCGCGAAGGCCGTGTCGGTCGGCTGGATGACCACTACCTGAGGGTCAGCGCTGATCTCGTTTTTGATGATGTGGTCTGGATCGAGGCCGTCCAGCCTCGCCCAATAGCAATCGGCTTCTCTACGGCGAGGCCCCGCCGAGCGATAGGTGCCCGGGACGATGTCGGTGCCGACTCGATACGTGCCATCGGTTTCCATGGTCGTTCTGGGGGCGAATGGTGGCGGCGGGGCGGTCACCACCACTGTCTTAGTGAGTTCCAGTGTGGACGTCAGCGTCACCACTGTCTGGCTTGACCCGCCGCAACCTGCGAGAACTATCGCCGCTCCAGCGATAGCGGTTTTCTTCCCCTGCATTTGAAGGAGGGTAAACGCGGGAGCGCTGATCTGACGCCAATTGGCCGTAGGGGACGACGGCGCGGTCGCTATGTCCCCTGTGGCGCGTCGACGAAGGCCTCCTTGACCTCGGTGGGGCCGAACGGCCAGGTGTGTTCTGCCTTGGCGTAGATGAGAAAGGCAATGGCGCCGAGGAGGATCCAGCACACCGACAGGCCGATCGAGAGCCAGCTTGCAGAGATGTAGATGTATACCCATCCGATCAGCGCGATGACCGTCGGCAGCGGGTACAGCCACTGGCGGTATGGGCGTACAAGATTCGGCTGACGCCTGCGCAGGACTGCAAGCGAGGCCTAGTCGATGGAAGTCGTGATCAGGCAACACGAACAACAGTGCGGCGTCACTGCGGCCGACATCGTCGCCGACGCTGTCGTTTCCGGTGCGACCGCACTGGGACTGGCGACGGGCTCGTCGCCACTTTCCGTGTACCGAGAGCTGATTGGCAGGCGTCGGCAGACTGGACTCAGCTTCGCTGCGGTACAGGCTTTTCTGCTCGACGAATACGTCGGTTTGACGCCGAGCCGCCCCCGGTCCTATGCGCATGTCATCCGTGCGGAGTTCACCGACCACATCGACATCGACTCCGGCCGCGTTCACAGCCCCAACGGCGTCGCCGACGACATCTTTTATGCGGCAACGGAGTACGACGCGTTGATCGCCGACGTGGGCCCCGTCGATGTTCAACTATTGGGCATCGGCGGCAACGGACACATCGGGTTCAACGAGCCGGGGTCGTCACTGGGGTCACGCACCCGCGTCAAGACCCTCACCGAGCAGACCCGACGCGACAACGCCCGGTTCTTCACCAGCGCCGACGAGGTACCCCGCCACGTCATCACCCAGGGGCTCGGAACCATCTGCGACGTCCGGCATCTCGTACTCATCGCGACAGGCAGCCACAAGGCGGAGGCCGTCGCAGCAGCCGTCGAAGGCCCGCTTACCGCAAGCTGCCCCGCGTCGGTCCTCCAACTCCATCCGCACGTCACGGTCGTCGTCGACGAGGCGGCGGCCGCCCACCTGAAGAACGCGGATTTCTATCGGTATGCCCTGAAATACAAACCTGCCCAACAGAAGTACTGAGTCGCCGACCTGACCGCGACGTCGCTGTGACACAATGAGGTCGTCGCACCCGACTTTGGAGGTCTGCTCATGGACGCGCACCTCAGTGGCCACCACCGTGACACGATCCAGAAAATCTTCAGCCATCCAGCGAGCGGCAACATCGAATGGCGTGAAGTCCTGTCGCTGCTCGAATACCTCGGAACGACCGCTGAAGAGCGCAACGGCAAATTCACGGTGACGTTAGGTCCAGAAACCGAAGTCCTTGAGGTGCCGCATGGCAAAGACGTCGATGCGCAGATGATCGTCGACTTGCGCCGAATGCTCAGGCAGGCAGGCTTCGCACCCGATGACGGAGCGCCCACACCCGACAAGCGTCGCCGCGATCACGGCGATGGGCAGTGGGGCGAGCCGACCTAGCTCTATCCGTATGCCGGGGCGGGTTGCTATCGCGCGGTCCGAATGACGAATGCGTCTGTGTTTTCGTCGTAGCCGACCGTCTCGTCCACGAACAGTTCTCCGACTGTATGACCGTCCTCAGCGACCGCAACGAAGGTGGCTGCCTCCTGGTCGTACGCCACCGATCCTTGTATGAACATCGCCGCGACCTCGTGCCCATCCGCTCCGAAGACGACAAGCTTCAAGCCTCCGGCATCCTTGAGGTACTGCGCCGCTTCGGCACGTGTCGTGACCATCGCTGGCATTCCTCTCTGCTGGTAACTAGCCCTGCCCGGCGGCCCACTCCTTGGCGCGCTCGAGCTCGTCGAGGCCGAACATGGCGAGCTCGCCGGGAACCATCCATGCCAGCGCATGCAGCGCATGGGCGACCCATTCCTTGTCGGACACCACGGCGATTCTCTTGAAGGCCGAATGATGTTGGAAGAGAGCGCCGAAGCCCATTTTCAGGTCCTCGACCAAGCCGCCGGGGCCGAAGCCCTCGTAATCGGGCGCGATGACCTCCACGATCCTGATCTCACCGGTCTTGAGCACTTCGTCCATCGCGGGCTTGAAGTCGCGCAGATCATCACCTTGCAGCCGGCCCGACACGCGGATACCGGTCACTCCCTCCGGCATATCTGGCAGTAGTTCAATCATCGAGACGCCTTTCCGGCTGGTTCAACTCGACCAAGTTACCGAAGGGATCGTGCAGAACAGCCTGATACCCGGCGCCGGCAATGAGCGGGACTCGGTAAACCTCGACGCCCTGCTCCTGCAGGTCGGTGACTGCGGCATCGATGTCGTCGACTCGGATCGCGAAGTGGTTCGCAACGGGCGGCTGGGTGTCGGACTCCATGAGGTGTACCTGCTGGCCGCCGGCATCGAGCCAGAACCCAGGGCCGAGATCCGGGCGCGGCAGCTGCGTCATTCCGAGAAGGTCACGATAGAACGCGAGACCCTTCTGCGCGTCGGAGACACAGATGGCGACATGGTGTAGACCGGCCGGCTTCATCGCTTGATTCTGACCGTGTTCCGCCGGTCAGTCCAGGAAGCCGTGCAACAGCGCCGCA
>JAVXWV010000389.1:0-3261 GCA_032230775.1 Mycobacterium sp.
AAGGCCGCGTATGAGGCCGGGGTGAAGATCGCCGTCGGCACCGACGCGCCCGCGATCCCGCACGGTAAGAACGCCGACGAGCTCGTCACCCTTGTCGAGTGGGGAATGCCCGCTGCAGCCGTGCTGCGGGCGGCCACCGTCGTCGCAGCCGATCTGATCAACAAACCCGATCTCGGTCGTATCGCAGAGGGCTACCTCGCCGACATCATCGCCGTGCCTGGCGATCCGCTGCTGGACATCAGCGTTACAAAGGACGTGAATTTTGTAATGAAGGGAGGTAAGGTCTTCCGAAATGACCAAGCCAACGAGAACTGATGACATCGTGGAGATCCAGCAGCTCCTCGCGAAGTACGCGGTGACCATCACCCAGGGCGACATCGAGGGTCTCGTCTCAGTGTTCACTCCCGACGGCACCTACAGCGCCTTCGGCGAAACCTATGCGCTGGAACGCTTTCCCGTGCTGGTCGACGCCGCGCCCAAGGGCCTCTTCATGACGGGGACTGCGCTGGTCGACCTCGACGGCGACACCGGCACCGGCACCCAGCCGCTGTGCTTCATCGAGCATTCGCAGCATGACATGCGTATCGGCTATTACCGCGACACCTACGTCCGCACCGCCGACGGCTGGCGGCTCAAGACCAGAGCGATGACCTTCATCCGGCGCAGCGGGGACCACGACCACGGGCGTCCGCATGCGATCGGCCGACCGACTGCATGAACGTCGCCGAGTTCCGGTCGAACCTGCGTGCGTGGCTCGACGAGAACGACCTGACACCACCGCCAGGCGACCACTCGCTGGACGCGCACCAAGCGCAACATTTGCGCGTGATGCGCGCGTTGTACGACGTGGGCTGGATGCGTTGGGGCTGGCCGGAATCCGCAGGCGGGCTCGGCGGGCCGATGATCCTGCGCGCGATTGTCGGCGAGGAGGTCGTCGGCCGCGGCCTCGACGAACCAGGCCCGTATTCGATGCTCGAGGTGTTGACCCCGACGATGATCGACTACGCCAGTCCCGAACTCGCCGCGGAGATGGTGCCACGGCTGCTGTCGGGCGGCGAAACCTGGTGCCAGGGCTTCTCGGAACCCGGATCGGGTAGCGATCTCGCGTCGCTGAAGACGCGTGCCGAGCAGCGCGGCGACGCATGGGTGGTCAACGGCCAGAAGGTCTGGACGAGCTTCGCGCAGTACGCGACCCGCTGCGTGCTGCTCACCCGCACCGGCGGCCCGGATACTCCGAACCACGAGGCGATCACCGCGTTCTTCGTTGACATCAACACCCCCGGTGTCACAGTTCGGCCCCTCCGCACGATGCACGGCGTCGACGAGTTCTGCGAGGTGTACTTCGACGACGTGGTGGTCCCCGCCGACCGTATGCTCGGAAACCCCGGCGACGGTTGGAAAGTCGCCATGGACCTGCTGCCCTACGAACGCTCGACCTGTTTCTGGCAGCGCATCGCGTACCTGTACTCGCGGTTCGACGCACTGGTCGGTGAAGTGAAAGGCCTTGGCCAGGCGGCGGACTCGGATATGGGCGAAACGTATCTGGCCCTGCACACGCTGCGCTGCCGGTCCCGGGCGACGCAGCACCGGCTCGCCGAAGGCCACAAGCTGGGTCCGGACACGTCGATCGACAAGGTGTTGCTGGCCAGCGCCGAACAGCGGCTGTACGACACCGCACGGGACCTGATGCCGGGCGCCATCGAACTCGACGACACCGCCTGGCGCACCGAGTTCCTGTATTCGCGGGCAGCCACCATCTACGGCGGTACCGCCGAAGTTCAGCGCAACATCATCGCCCGCCGGCTGCTGGACCTCGGGAAGGAGTGACGGTGGCTCAGTCATTTGATCCGCTCGCGGATGCGGAGTCACTCGAGTTGCTCGAAGACGGACTGCGCAAGACCATGCTGTCGACCTCGGGTGCCCAGCTGGACGCGGCGCTGACCGAACTGGGCTGGGCCGACATGCTGTCTGAGATGCCTGAGGTGGCGGTACCGCTGGTGTTCCGGCTGCTGGGCGAAACAGGTTCGCACGCTTCGGTTCTCAACGACGTCGTGCAACAGACCGCTGACCGCGAGATCGGCGCCACCCCGGCACTGCCCTACGCAGGCGGCGGCTGGGTGGTGTGGGACTACCAGGACGGCCCGAACCCGACGCTCGGCGGGCTCCCGCTGCGCCGGGTGGAAGAGGGTGGGCTGCTCCGACTGGCCGATGCGCGCCGGGCACTGGGCTGGTGGCTGGTCGGTGCGTCTCGCGCGATGCTGGCGCTGGCACGCCGGCATGCGGTGGACCGGGTCCAGTTCGGCCGTCCGATCGCTGGGTTTCAGGCGGTCCGGCACCGGTTGGCCGAGACGCTGGTGGCCATCGAAGGCGCCGAGGCGACGCTGAGCCTGCCTGGGGACGACAACGCTGATTTGACCGCCCTGCTGGCCAAGGCAGCCGCAGGCAAGGCCGCGCTGACCGCGGCCAAGCACTGCCAGCAGGTGCTCGGCGGCATCGGCTTCACCGCCGAGCACGACCTGCACCGCCATGTGGAGCGGGCCCTGGTGCTCGACGGATTGTTGGGCAGCTCAAGGGAACTCACCCGCAAGGCCGGGGCGGGACTGCGGGCCCGCGGCTCGGTCCCGCGCCTCGCCGACCTCTGACTCGCCGCACGCTCGTCAACCGCGAGCGTGCGGGTCTGCCCGTCGACACGCCGCCATCCGCGCGCACAACGCGCACGCTCAAGCGGCGCGAGCGTGCGGGAAATGCCACATCTACTCGGCGTGTCGCGTACAGACACGCACGCTCGCGGCAGTGGACCGGGGCCGCTCGGGGAAGAAAATTGGAAAGACTTCTGTTATCTCGAAAATGAGAATACTATTCTCATGGTGAGAAAGTTACAATCTCTGACACGTGAACCGCGAGGGGGTCGAGGACCGCGATGGCAAGGCGTTCTCCGGTACAGTCAGTGCATGTTTTCCCCACTCGACCAGCATCTGAGCCGCAGGTGACAAGTCCGAGCGAAGAGCCCGCCTGGAAGCAGCGCGCGGTTGAGCGATCGATCAAGACGGCGAAGCTCCGGGCCGCGCAACGCGTTCAGCGTTTCCTCGACGCCGCGCAGGCGATCATCATCGAGAAGGGCAGCACCGATTTCACAGTCCAGGAGGTCGTGGACCGCTCGCGCCAGTCCCTACGAAGCTTCTACCTGCAGTTCGACGGCAAGCACGAGCTCTTGCTCGCGCTGTTCGAGGACGCGCTGAGCCGCTCTGCCGAGCAGATCCG
>JAVXWV010000399.1:0-5239 GCA_032230775.1 Mycobacterium sp.
ACACTGCATGCATGGCGCGAAGAATAACAGAGTCTGGCAACACGCTCAGTGCGGCCTTAGCCCCGTTTAACGAGTTAGCAGCCACGCGACGATCACCAGCACCACGAGGAGGACGAGCACCAAGGTCACCCGCGACCGGGGCAACCCGCTCACTCGAGTCCTCGCGGTCGCGGCGGGCGCGCCGCAGCACCCGAATCCCGTTTCCAAGCGCCCCGTCGAGAGCGATCGCGATGCCGGACGCCAGCGCCAGCACGACGGGCATCACCACGACAGTCTGGGCGACGAACGGCAGGCCGGATAGCCACAGTTCGACGACGTCCCCACAATTGAGGAACCCGCCCACCGGGCCAGACTATTCGATGCGAAGATGGCCGGGTGCCTGCTGACGTGGACAGCACCGACAGCACTGACAAGACCACCTGTGTCATCGCCGGCGGTGGTCCCGCCGGAATCATGCTGGGCCTGCTGCTCGCCCGCGGCGGCGTCGACGTCACCGTGATGGAAATGCACGCCGACTTCCTGCGTGACTTCCGCGGCGACACCGTGCATGCCAGCACACTTCGACTACTCGACGAACTCGGTTTGGCCACGGATTTCGCCAGCATGCCGCACCGCGAGATCGACACGGTGAATATGAACATCCAAGGCACACCGGTCGAAATCGACCTACGCCGAATTCCCGGTCCGCACAAGCACATTGCGCTTGTTCCGCAGTGGGATTTCCTCGAGCTGCTGGTGGCAGCCGCCGACAAGGAGCCGACGTTTCGGCTGCTGCGCAGCACCGAAGTGCTGGCGCCGATAATCCGCGCGGGGACGCTGAAAGACAGAGTGATTGGTGTCAGTTACCGCGACAGCGGAGGGCAGGTGCGTGAGCTGTACGCCGAGTTGACAGTGGCCTGCGACGGGCGCTCGTCGACACTGCGCGACACAATGGGGTTGAAGCCGAGGAACTTCGGGGCGCCGATGGACGTGTGGTGGTTTCGGCTGCCGCGAAACGCCGACGACCCGCACGGCCTGGCCGGTGTGCTGGGCACCGGCCACGCGTGCATCGCGATCGACCGCGGCGACTATTTCCAGATCGCCTACATCATCCCCAAGGGCCGCGATGCGGAGCTGCGTGCGCAGGGCATCGAAACACTGCGCCGCGGGGTGGTGACACTGGTGCCCTGGCTGGCCGGTCGCGTCGAAGCGCTGACATCGTTCGACGACGTCAAGCTGCTCGACGTTCAGCTCAACCGGCTGCGACGCTGGTACACCGACGGACTATTGCTGATCGGCGACGCGGCGCACGCCATGTCACCGGTGGGCGGGGTCGGGATCAACCTGGCCGTCGCCGACGCCGTTGCGGCAGCCCGCGCACTCGCGGGCCCGTTGCGCCGCGGCACAGTCTCCACCAGGCAGTTGGCGCGCGTGCAGGCGCGGCGGTGGTTGCCCGCCGCGCTGATCCAGTCGGTCCAGCGGGTGATCCACACCCGGGTCATCGCCGTCGCCGTTTCGGCCGGTCAGACCGCTAAACCGCCCCTCTTTGTGCGGTTCGCCAACAAGGTGCCCGCCCTCCGCACCGCTGCGGGATACGCCGTCGCGATCGGTCCACTGCCCGAGCATGTGCCGGAGTTTGCCCGGCGCTGAACTGAACGCCGCAGGACACGCCCCGACACAAGTAGACGCCGAGCCTCTCGGCAGTCGATGATGTCCGAATGGTCCTGCCAGACACCGAGCCCTCCGACGGGACGCCGACGGCCGCAGATACCGACAACGGGTCGAGGCCCGCTCATGTCAGCGAGCCGGAAGCCCCGTTCGCCGTGACGGCACCGGTGCCGTATGTGTCCAGCGGGTCGTTGCGGAATCCGTTTCCGCCCATCGCCGACTACGCGTTCCTGTCCGACTGCGAGAACACCTGCCTGATCTCGTCGGCCGGCTCGGTGGAATGGCTGTGCGTGCCGCGCCCCGACTCCCCCAGTGTCTTCGGCGCCATCCTGGACCGTGCCGCCGGGCACTTTCGGATGGGCCCGTACGGCGTCACGGTGCCCGCGGCCCGCCGCTACCTGCCGGGCAGCCTGATCCTGGAGACCACCTGGCAGACCCACACAGGCTGGGTGATCGTGCGCGATGCGCTGGTGATGGGACCGTGGCACGACATCGACACCCGGTCCCGCACGCATCGCCGCACCCCGATGGATTGGGATGCCGAGCACATCCTGCTGCGCACCGTGCGCTGTGTGAGCGGCACCGTCGAGTTGGTGATGAGCTGCGAGCCTGCGTTCGACTACCACCGCAATAACGCCACATGGGAGTACTCGGCCCAGGCCTACGGCGAGGCGATCGCGCGAGCCCACAACGATTCCGACTCGCATCCAACCATGCGAATCACCACCAACCTGCGCATCGGCCTCGAGGGCCGCGAGGCCCGCGCACGCACCCGGATGAAGGAGGGCGACAACGCGTTCGTCGCGCTGAGCTGGTCCAAACATCCGGCACCGCAGACCTATGAAGAAGCCGCCGACAAGATGTGGGCGACCAGCGAAGCGTGGCGGCAGTGGATCAACATCGGCGACTTCCCCGATCACCCGTGGCGGTCGTATCTACAGCGCAGCGCGTTAACGCTGAAGGGGCTTACCTACTCGCCCACCGGCGCACTGTTGGCCGCCCCGACCACGTCGTTGCCGGAAACGCCTCAGGGCGAACGAAATTGGGACTACCGCTACGCCTGGGTGCGCGATTCGACATTCGCACTGTGGGGCCTCTACACACTGGGCCTCGATCGCGAGGCCGACGACTTCTTCGCATTCATCGCCGACGTGTCCGGCGCCAACAATGGTGAGCGCCACCCACTTCAGGTCATGTATGCCGTCGGCGGTGAACGCAGCCTCGTCGAGGAGGAGCTGCACCACCTTTCCGGTTATGACAACGCGCGCCCAGTGCGCATCGGAAACGGCGCGTACAACCAAATGCAGCACGATATCTGGGGCACGATGCTGGATTCGGTGTACCTGCACGCGAAATCGCGCGAACAGATCTCCGACACGTTGTGGCCGGTGCTCAAGCAACAGGTCGAGGAGGCCGTCAAGCACTGGCGTGAGCCCGATCGTGGCATCTGGGAGGTGCGTGGCGAGCCGCAGCATTTCACGTCGAGCAAGATCATGTGCTGGGTGGCGCTGGACCGCGGCTCCAAGCTGGCCGAGCTGCAGGGCGAGAAGTCCTATGCCCAGCAATGGCGCGCGATCGCCGAGGAGATCAAGGCCGACATTCTGGCCAACGGCGTCGACTCGCGTGGGGTGTTGACCCAGCGTTACGGCGATGACGCGTTGGACGCGTCGCTCCTGCTTGCGATACTGACGCGCTTCCTGCCCGCCGACGACCCGCGAGTGCGAGCGACGGTGTTGGCCATCGCCGATGAGCTCACTGAGGATGGCTTGGTGCTGCGGTACCGCGTCGAGGAAACCGACGACGGCCTGTCCGGCGAGGAAGGCACGTTCACCATCTGCTCGTTCTGGCTGGTGTCGGCGCTCGTCGAGATCGGCGAGATCCACCGGGCCAAGCACCTATGCGAGCGGCTGCTGTCGTTCGCCAGCCCGCTGCACCTCTACGCCGAGGAGATCGAGCCACGCACCGGACGGCATCTGGGCAACTTCCCGCAAGCGTTCACCCACCTGGCGCTGATCAACGCGGTGGTGCACGTCATCCGTGCGGAGGAAGAGTCGGACAGCTCGGGTGTGTTCCAGCCCGCCAACGCCCCGATGTAGTCAGTGCGCGACGGCGGCTCGGCGTTCTAGGTAGATCGCGAAGTCGACTACGAGCGGCGCAGGCATGGCAAGTGCGACCGGCGTCAGCCGACTGTTCGAGTCGTCGCGGGCCACACCTGTAATCACCCGTCCGCCAAACCCGTTCGATGTCGCAGGCACCGTCGCCGTGAGAAGTACACCGTCCCTTCCAGATTGGGGTCGGACATAGAATTCGGTGCCCGGCTCCACTGGACCCGTCACCTCCCGACCTTCGGCGTCGACGATCGCAGCTGCCACCGCGGTCAGCGAAGCGCTGTGGGTCGCTTGCAACCGGAAGGGCCCCACCAGGTCGTCAACGACCGTCGCGCCATCCGACAGGATTTCTGCAGCGACGGAGGTTTCCCTTGCGCGTTTCGCGCCTGCCATCAAGTAGTCATACAGGTGCACAGTGCGGTCCGGGTTTCGGTATGCGGCGGAGCCGTTGAGCCAGAACCGGACCGTGCCGATGACGACTGCGGCATCGGCCAAGATGACGAGGCGGTAGTAGCGGAAGCCCTCGCCGCGGCGGCCGTGCCTGCTGCGCGACACCGTGCTACCGACACCGAGCGTCTTGCGGTGTATGCCCTTCCCCGCCTCGACGTTCAAGCCCGACGCGGTCACATCAAGCCAGCTATGGCCGTCGACCGACTTCTGCAGCATCAGTGACACCGCGGTTCGCGACGCGAGTTCGACTGAGTAGCCGCCCAATTCGGGCTCGCCGTCGAATGCGAAGAAAATTGCGTCGGCGGCGCGGTGCTCAGTGACAGGCACGTTCAGCGGGCGGTTGTCGAGGTTCAGGTCATTGGTGAAATGCCATATCGCGGCCTGGGTCGCGGCGATGGCCTCGTGTTCGGCGATGTTCGCGGCGCCAAGCGGATAACCGGCGGAGCGCAACCGGCGGCTCAATTCCGCCGTCCCCACTGCCGGAAAGGAGTTGCGCAGTATCCAGTCGACCTCCGCCTCGTGGGCGCGGGTGCGCAGGTTGGGCACGGCCGACCACGTCGCCACCCGGTAGTGGGAGGGCTTGGTCGGAGCGTGTCCGGTGAAGTCCAGCGAGTACGCCTCGATGTTCGGGTTGATCCGGATGAGGTCGGTGCGTGCTGACGATCCGTCGGTGAACACGATGGTGTCGACGGTGTGGGAGTAGGTGCCGCCGCGGTATCGAGTCATCCGCGCGATATTGGCATCCCGCGCACGGACATGTCGACGGACCGCGACGGGCGGGCGCGCGGGCCTTCGCAGGGATAGGACGGTCATGGTTGTTGACTTTCTGGCCTGGAGAACAGCGCGTTCCGGCACACCGCCAGAAATGGGCGGGCCTCAACGCAGGGGGATGGCGTCAGAGAATCAACAACAACAACAACAGCGCACGACGAGGCAGCGCGCATAACCAAGGCGCAGCGTCGTGGGCTGTGTCATGCCCTAACCATACGTGACGCCTCCGGCGGAGCAAACAATCTGCCTTTTGACCAGGTTGA
>JAVXWV010000402.1:0-2901 GCA_032230775.1 Mycobacterium sp.
CGCGCCCAGTAATCCAGCTGGCGGTAGGTGATGCCTGCGATCTGGCATGCGCTGGGGCCGCGGTAGCCGACGAGCTCGTCGGGCACCGAGTCGTCGGGGAACAGACCGGCCTGCACGGGTTCGCTGGGCGTGCTGTTTGGCGGTTCAGCGGGCCTGCTGCTGGTGGAAAGGTCCAGCTGCTCTTGACGTGGCGTGTCTCCCACTGTCGAATCCTCTCGCCGATCGAACTCGCGTCTGTGACCTGTAGTGCGGCACGTTTGCCAAAGCTCGAGTGTGTCGAGCATACGCTTCCCGCCGAGCCATTACTGCTCGTCGCCATCAAAGTATGGCTCCCCAATTCACGGTTGAGAGAAACCCGCGCCGCGTGTCGAGCGCGACGAGACGCATCCGTGACAAAACGCCTGGGCTGCGGGGGCCCACACGCCAGTAGGGGACCCAGTAGAGGACTATGTCGCCTTGAAGTCGTCGGGCGACACGCTGTCGAGAAACTCCTTGAATTTCTCGACCTCGTCCTCGCGGACCGCGCCGGTGGCTTCCTCGTCGTTCTCGTCGGGAATCAGCAGGCCTGCCTCGGCGAGCACCGCCTCCTCGACGTAGATCGGCACGCCGACACGCAGCGCGATGGCCACCGAGTCCGACGGCCGCGCCGACACCTTGATGTCGCGGTCGAAGATCAGGTCCGCGTAGAAGGTGCCCTCCTGGAGGTCGACGATGCGCACCTCTTTGAGTGAATGACCAAGCGCGGCAATGAGATCTCGGATCAGGTCGTGCGTCAGCGGCCGCGCGGGCTCGTGGCCCTGCTGTTCGAGCGCGATCGCCGCGGCCTCCGGCTGGCCGATCCAGATCGGCAGGTAGCGGTCACCGTTGGCTTCCCGCAGCAACAGCACGGGCTGGTTCTGGGGCTGCTCCACGCGAATGCCGACCACACGCACCTCACCCATCTGTGTCTGCCCTCCGCACCAAGAAGCCGTCAAAAACGAGTCTAATCCTCAGCGGTCTAGAACGTCGCGCACCGCGGCCTTGATCAGCGACGTGTGCAACGTGATCGCCAGCGCGGCCACCTCGCGGGCCAGATCGTCGGCGCGGTCGCGGGCCCCGGCTTTGCCCGCCTTGACCACCGGACCAGCGATCTGGGCGATCAGGTCGGACTGCCGGTCGGCCGCCGAGCGGAACGCCCGCAGGTGCCGCGGCTCCACGCCATACTCCGTCAGCGCCCTGGCGCATTGCGCGATCACCACCGAATGCTCGTCGAAGAAGCCCGCCGTTCCCGGCTTGATCACGCCGGCCTTGATCAACTCGTTCAAAAGCGGCTCGTCGATTCCGGACCGGGCCAGCAGGTCTTCGCGCCGCAGCCGCACCTGGGTGGGCGCGACGCCGGACAGCCCGGCAGCGCCGTCGTCGAACGTCGCGTCCACCGAAACCAAACGCGGTACGCCGTAAGCGGATCCGGTCTGCGGCAGCTCGCCGTCGGCCTGGGCGTCCAGTTGTGCCTTGATGACCTTCAACGGCAGATACTGGTCGCGCTGGGCGGTCAGGACGAACCGCAGGCGTGCGCAATCGTAGGCGGTGAACCGCCGATACCCGGACGCGGTTCGCTCAGGCGTGATCAGGCCTTCGGCCTCCAGGAACCGGATCTTGGAGATGGTCACGTCCGGGAAGTCGCCTCGCAGCAGATCGAGGACCGCTCCGATCGACATCCCCGCAAGAGATGCGCTGACGTCGGGCTGTGTCATCGGCTCTTCGCGCGAGCGCTCATCGCTTACCTGCCCGGACCGCTGTCGTCGTCGCCCTTGGGCCCGGTCAGAAACACCAGGCGGAACTTGCCGATCTGCACCTCGTCGCCGTTTGCCAGCAGAGCGGAATCCACGGGCTCACGGTTGACGTACGTGCCGTTGAGGCTGCCGACGTCGACGACCTGGAACTCGCCGCCCTCGAGCCGGAACTCAGCGTGACGGCGGCTGACGGTGACGTCGTCGAGGAAGATATCGCTGTCGGGATGTCGGCCGGCCGAGGTGGTGGGCTGATCGAGCAGGAATCGTGAGCCCGCGTTGGGACCGCGCTTGACGACCAGCAGCGCCGACCCGACGGGCAGCCCCTCAACGCCCGAGACCGCACCCTCGGCGCCGGCCGCGGCCGGAGCGTCCAGCTCGTTGAGGAAGTCGGCGCGGAAAACCGATGTCGTCTCCACGGTGTGTTCCTCAGACGTCTGGTCAGCCCCAGAGTTATGGTCCTTTTCCGTCACCCGCTGCTCCTTACTGGCTGCTGTGGCGATATCAGGCCGGGTCGGCCAGCCCTCATGCACATTGTGTCGACCGTACCGCGCAGTGGACATGATTGTGTCCACCACCGCCGGATCCGCCGGTGTTCGACTTACGTCTTCTTGGTCTGCGCAACCCTAACAACGCGTTACTCGGTCACCGTGGTGCGGTAGCCGTCGGCGTCAAGTAATCCGCGCAGGCTGTCGTCTACGGCAGCGGCGTCGAGTTGCAGGTCGACCAGCCACCCTTCGCCGTAGGGGTCGGAGTTGACCAGTTGCGGGTTTGCTTCCAGATCACCATTGACCGCAACGACTTTCGCGCTGACAGGCGCGTACAGGTCGGACACCGACTTGGTGGATTCCACCTCGCCGAACGACTCGCCCGCCGTCACGTCGGCGCCGACGTCGGGCAACTGGACAAACACCACGTCGCCGAGCGCGGACTGGGCATAGTCGGTGATCCCGACCCGGACGGTGTCGTCACCGGTGCGCTTCACCCACTCGTGTTCCTCGGTGTAGTGCAGGTCGGCTGGGATTTCGCTCACGGCGCTCCTAGTTCTCGGCGACGAACAAGTGCCTTCATTTGACTGGCTGAGCGTATTGGCGGGGTTTCGGTTGCCGCAAGGCCGTTATGTCCACGCGGT
>JAVXWV010000404.1:0-7371 GCA_032230775.1 Mycobacterium sp.
CGCGCTGATCGTCGACCACCAGCTGCAGCGCGGCTCGTGGCGGGTGGCGGCATCTGCGCGCGATCAGGCGCTGTCGTTGGGATGCGTTGACGCCCAGGTGCTTTGCGATTACGTCGACACGGCGGGCGGGCCAGAGGCGGCCGCCCGCACCGCCCGCTACGGCGCGTTGGACGACGCCCGCCGCGATGCCCCGGTGCTGCTTGCTCACACCCTCGACGATCAGGCCGAGACGGTGCTGCTCGGGCTGGGCCGTGGCTCCGGCTCGCGATCGATCGCAGGCATGCGGCCGTGCGATCCGCCGTGGTATCGTCCGCTGCTGGGCGTCCGTCGCGCGCTCACTCACGCCGCGTGCGCCGAGTTGTGCCTAACGCCGTGGCAGGATCCCCACAACGCCGATCGCCGGTTCACCCGTACCCGGCTGCGCAACGACGTGCTACCGCTGCTTGAGGAAGTGCTCGGCGGCGGCGTCGCCGAAGCGCTTGCGCGTACCGCGACCGCACTGCGCGAAGACACCGACACACTCGACGAGCAAGCCCGGCAGGCGCTGGCCGACGTAGGCGCCGGTCCTGCGCTCGACACCGGCCGGTTGGCGGCACTGCCGGAGGCAGTCCGGCGCAGAGTTATTCGCGGCTGGCTGCTTGCAGGTGGGGCGAGCGGGCTGACCGACAAGCAGATCCGCGGGGTGGACACCCTGGTCACCGCATGGCGGGGTCAGGGTGGTGTGGCCGTCGGGTCACCGCTGCGCGGCGAGCGCCTGGTCGCGGGCCGCCGCGACGGGATGCTGACGCTGAACATCGAGCCGGTCTGAGTGTATGGCACGCTGTGGACGTGTCCGAGCACGCTGCCGAGCAATACCCCGGCGACATCAAGTCGGTGCTGCTCTCCTCGGAGACGATCCAGACGAAGGTGGCCGAGCTCGCAGCGCAGATCGGCAAGGACTACCGCGAGACCATCGATGCCAACGGCCAGGACCTGCTTCTTGTCACTGTGCTGAAGGGCGCGGTCTTCTTTGTCACCGACCTCGCCCGCGCCATCCCGCTGCCGACGCAGCTGGAGTTCATGGCTGTCAGCTCCTATGGGTCGTCGACGTCGTCGTCGGGCGTCGTGCGCATCCTGAAGGACCTCGACCGCGATATCAACGACCGCGACGTGCTGATCGTCGAGGACATCGTCGACTCCGGCCTGACGCTGTCCTGGCTGCTGCGAAACCTCGCCACCCGGCACCCGCGGTCCTTGCGGGTGTGCACGCTGATGCGCAAGCCCGACGCCGTGCGCGATGACGTCGACATCACCTACGTCGGCTTCGACATCCCCAACGAGTTCGTGGTCGGCTACGGCCTCGACTACGCCGAGCGCTACCGCGACCTGCCCTACATCGGGACGCTCGACCCCAAGGTGTACGAGCAGTAGTAGGCGGCGTCAACGAACGACGTTTGGCACAACCGGCGCCCGGTAAACGGAAAGTCCTGCCGGCTGGACGGCAAGGTTGATCTCCCCAGGCCGACGACGCCGGCGACCGCGACGACCCCAACGAGGGACAGGGCAATGCGGGCGACGAGAGAGTTCCACTTATTGCCGGCGGTCGTCACGGGCTGATGCGACTCGGCCGACTGTCTCAGGTGGCCCGCACGTCCAATGCTGCCCAATGGTGCAGGTCCAGAGTGGTCACTTCGGTTGCTCCTCGTTCGTACCGGGTCCCGGGGGGATGCCGGTTACTGGTAAGAGCATCGGGGCGGCGCAAAAGGCGACACTGTTTCAGGAATCCCTTCTCTACATCGCCACGTTCGACCCCAACGTGTGCGAGCAGGGGTAGGCGGCGCAAGATGGGGTCATGACCGAAACAGCCCTTCGGATCTGCCCCTTGTGCGAGGCCACCTGCGGCCTGACGCTCACCATCGATGCCGGCCGGCTAACCGGCGCCCGCGGCGACCGCGAAGACGTGTTCAGTCACGGCTTCATCTGCCCAAAGGGCGCCAGCTTCGCCGAGCTGGACAACGATCCCGACCGGCTGGCGCGGCCCTTGGTCCGGCGTGACCGCGTGCTCACCGAGGCCACCTGGGACGAGGCCTACGCCGTCATCGCCGAACGGCTCGGTGCCGTCGTCCGTGATCACGGCGGGACTTCGGTTGGCGTCTATCTGGGCAACCCGAATGCGCACACGGTTGCGGGCGCCCTGTATCCCCCGGTGCTCATCCGCGCGCTCGGCACCCATCAGGTGTTCAGCGCGAGCACTCTGGACCAGATGCCCAAGCACGTCGCGCTGGGTCTCATGTTCGGCAGCCCCGTCGCCTTCACGGTTCCCGATCTTGACCGCACTGACTATCTGGTCATCATCGGCGCGAATCCCCTTGTCTCCAATGGCAGTCTGGCGACCGCCGCGGACTTTCCAGGCAAGCTGCGGGCGCTGCGCAAGCGCGGAGGCCGGCTCGTCGTCATCGACCCCGCCCGCACTCGCACGGCGGAACTCGCCGACCGTCACATATCGCCCCGCCCGGGTACCGATGCGGCGCTGCTGTTGGCCGTCGTGCACGTCCTGTTCGACGAAGCACTCTTCGATCTCGGGGGCGCGGCCGCGTACGTCAATGGTGTCGACGAAGTCCGCGCCGTCGCCGCAGATTTCTCGCCTGAGACGGTTGCAGGTCATTGCGGCGTGGCCGCCGACGAGATCCGTGACCTCGCCCGCGAGCTCGCCGCGGCGCCGACGGCGGCGGTATATGGCCGAATCGGTACCTCCACAGTCGAATTCGGAACGCTCGGCAGCTGGCTCGTCGACGTCATCAACATCCTGACGGGAAACCTCGACCGCCCTGGCGGGGCAATGTTCCCGCTCGGCGCAGCGATGCCCGCGCCGCGGCCACCGAAGCCCGGGCGCGGGTTCAAGACTGGGCGGTGGCACAGCCGTGTCTCGGGTTACCCCGAAGCACTCTCCGAACTGCCTGCCGCTGCGCTGGCCGAGGAAATCGACACCGCAGGGGACGGTCAGATCAAGGCGATGATCACGATCGCCGGAAATCCGGTGCTGTCGGCACCCGACGGCGACCGGCTCGACCGAGCCCTTGACGGCGTCGGGTTCATGCTCAGCATCGATCCGTATCTCAACGAGACGACGCGCCACGCGGATGTCATCCTGCCGCCACCGCCGCCGTCGCAGAGTGCCCACTTCGATTTCGCACTCAACAACCTGGCCGTGCGCAACAACGTTCGCTACTCCCCGCCGGTGCTGCCGCTTGACGACCGGCCCGACGAAGCGGAGATCCTGTGTCGAGTCGCCCTGATCCTCTACGGCCTTGGATACGACGCTGATCCCGCTCTGGTGGACGATCAGGTCATCGCCGGCACCTTGACCAAGGAGACCGCCGACCCGAACTCACCCGTCGCCGGGCGATCGGTCGACGAACTGACGGCGATGCTCGCAACCGGTCCCGGATACGAACGCCGCCTGGACATGATGCTTCGGCTGGGGGCCTACGGCGACGCGTTTGGCGCCAGCCCCGATGGCCTCACGCTGGAGCTGCTTAAGGCAGCCCCGCATGGCATCGACCTCGGACCGCTGCAACCGCGTTTGCCCGAGGTACTGCGAACCTCAACGGGGAGAATCGAACTCGCGCCCGAGCCGCTCATCGCCGACGCCGCTAGGTTGCGGGACGGCCTCGGCCGAAGCGCTGATGGATTCGTGCTGATCGGACGGCGACATCTGCGCTCGAACAACAGCTGGATGCACAACGTGCCCGCGCTGGCCGGCGGAACGAACCTCTGCACGCTGCGGATCCATCCCGACGACGCCGCCGAACTCGGCCTCACCGATACCGCCATCGTCAAGGGCCCGGGCGGTGAGCTACTGGCCCCGATCGAGGTGACCGATGGCATGCGGCGCGGCGTCGTGTCGCTGCCTCACGGGTGGGGTCACGACCGCGGCGGCACCCGCCAGGGCGTCGCCGCCGACCACCCAGGAGTCAACGTCAACCAGCTCAACGACGGCAATCACCTTGACCCGCTGTCGGGCACGGCCGTGCTCAACGGCATTCCGGTCGACATCGCGCCTGCAGGCTAGACCAGCGCCGAAACATCATTCCGGGTCGCTAAGTCCGCGTCTCAACGACCGGGAACGTTGTTTCGGCGAGAACTAGGCGAGAACTAGGTGAGTTCGAAGATCACCGTCACCGAGAAGCCGACGGTCTGTTGGCCGGGCTCCACCGGCACCGCCGCCATCTCGGCGGCGCCCCCGCGTGAGTAGGGCATCGGGGGCTGGGGCGGCGTCGCACCGCCCGATTCCGTGATCGAGATGACCTTGCCGAGGCCGAGCCCGGACAGCTGCGCGTACTGCTCGGCTCGGTCCTTCGCGTCGTTGAAAGCACGGGCGCGTGCGTCCTTGACGAGCTGTGAATCGTCCTCGATCGAATAGTTCACCGAGTTGATCCTGGTGGCGTCGCCGCCGGTGCTGATGATCAACGACAGCGTCTGCGATGCGGAATCCAGCTTGCGGATCTTGACGTCGATCGAATTGCTGGCCCGGTACCCGACGATGGCGGTGCTATCGCCGCCCGCGAACTGCGGCTGAAGGCTGACCTGTGTGGTGCTGATGTCCTTGCGGTCGATACCCGAGCCCACCAACGCGTCGATGACCGCCTTCTGGCGGTCACTGGTCTGGTTCATCGCGCCGGTGACGTCGGGTGCGACGAACTCGATCGAGGCGTTGACGGTCAGCGTGTCCGGCGTGCCCTGCACCTCGCCTGCGCCGACGACGGTGACCTGCCGGGTTGCCTTGTCGGCGCTTGCCGTTGGCCCCGACGACGAGTCACAGCCCGAGAGAGCGGCCACGGCGAGCCCCGCCGCGGCGAGAAGCAGGAAACGGGTCGGCATCTTCGCTCTCGCTGCGATCGGCATGCCCCGCACGATACCTTCAGGGAGTCACCAGGATCTTGCAGTGCACGTCGGGGTGCGCGAGGTCGTCGAACGCGGCGCCGACCCCATCCAGGCCGACCTCACCGGTGATCATCGGTGTCACGTCGATATCGCCCTCGGCGATCGCGCGCAGGCAATCCGTGAACTCAGCGCCGTCGTAGGCCAACACGAACTGCAGGTTGATCTGCTTGGCGATGGCAAAGTACGGATGGACGGTGTCCGCCTGCATACACACCCCGGCCACCACGACGCGGGCACCGACCGGCGCGCGGCGCAAGACGTCGTCGATGATGCCCGGCACGCCGACCGCCTCGAACACCACCCTCGGGGAGGTGTCGTCGAACGGCGATCCGTTGGCGGGATCGACGGTCGTGGTGGCGCCCATCGTGTCGGCGAGTTCGCGGCGGCGTGCCGAATAGTCCGCTGCAACAATGGTTTCCACCCCGCGGCGACGAAGCCCCGCGATGATCGCGATGCCGATGGGTCCGCAGCCCAGCACCAGCGCGGTCTCACCGCGTTCGATCGCCGACTTGTTCACGGCGTGAAGGCCGACGGCCATCGGCTCGGTCAAGGCGGCATGCCGCGGGTCCAACCCGTTGGGGATCGGTGTCAGGAGCGGCGCCGACAGCAACATCCGTTCGGCGTAACCGCCGATTGTCTTGTTGGAGTATACAATCGGTTCAAAGCCCGTCGACGACACCAGCACCGGTAGAGACGTGACGAGCGTGCCAGGTGCCGGGGCATCGGTATCGGGGCCCGCTTCGAGCACCTCGGCGCTGAACTCATGACCCATGAAGATGTCGTGGTTCAGATCGATCTGCATGCCGCCGCTGCCGCCGAAGCCGTCGATCTGGTTGTTGAGCTCGAGTACATCCGCGCCGTACTTTGCGAAATGTAGGTCAGAGCCGCAGATTCCGCAGGCCTTCACGCCGACGAGCACCTGCCCGGGACCCGGAACCGGCTCGGTCACATCGTCGCGTTCGATCATCCGGCCGTTACGCAACACCGCCGCGCGCATCAGCCCTGCTCCCGTTCCTTGAGTTCGTCTGTGTGCTCGTTGATCGCCTTGACGATGGCCTCGCCTGCGCGGCCGAGTAGCTTGTCGCGCATGCCCTTTGCCCATTCGTGTGACGCGCGCGGTGCGGTCAGCTGACCCTTGAAGTGCGGCATCACCTCGCGGGCGAACAGTTCGTAGGAGTGGTAGGTGGCCGCAGGGGAGGCCCAGTCGTGGCCGAGCAGCAGCAGGGTGCCGAAGCCGCCGGACTGATCGAGCAGGTCCTCGATGTAGGCGATCGCGTCGTCCGGTGTGCCGATGCAGGAATTACCCTTGCTCGCATACTCTTCGACGAACTCGCGGGGCGACTGGTTCGTACCCTCGACGGTGTTCGACAACGGCACGAAACCAGCGGCGCCGAGTAGTTCGCGAAGTCTTGTAACCCGTAGACGCAGTCGTCGATCGCCTGGTCGCGGGTGTCGGCCAGGTGCATGATGGCCAGCACCCGCCAGTCGGACCGGTCGGGCTCGTCGCGACCGGATTTCTCGGCCTGGTCGACGACCACCTGCCAGGTGTTCTCCAGCGCCGCATACCCTCCGGGCACCGACATCGACAGCGACAGCAGCGACGTGCCCAGCGCGCCCGCCAGCCGAGGTCCGGACGGGGAAATCATTGCTGCCGTGGATATCTCGGGGTATGGCCAGGTGTACGGCCTGATGTGAAGCTGGGCGTCGCGCAGCGTGAACCAGTCGGAGTGCCTGCTGATCCGTTCGTCCGGTGCGGCCCGGAAGAGTGAGAGGATCGCCTCAAGCGACTCCTGCATCATCCGTCGCTGCTCGACGGGATGGATGCCCATCATGTACGCGTCCGACGGCAATGCGCCCGGCCCGGTGCCGAACATCACCCGCCCACGAGTGAGGTGGTCGAGCAGCACCCACCTGTCGGCCACCATCAGGGGGTGGTGATACGGCAGCGACACCACGCCGGTACCGAGGCGAATGTGCTTTGTCCGCTCGGCGGCAGCGGCGATGAACACCTCGGGGCACGAGATCAGCTCGTAGCCGCCGGAGTGGTGCTCGCCGAACCACACCTCGTCGAAGCCGAGCCGATCGAGCGCAACGGTGCGTTCGAGGTCGTATTCCAGTGCGACGGTGGGGGATTGGCCCACCGGGTGAAACGGCGTGACGAACACCCCGAAGTTCAATGGGCGACTCAGCTGTGTTTGTCGGCCCTTCGCGTCAGCGCTCATCGCAACTCCAATCTGGCCAGGAAGTCGAGCAGTGTCTCGTTGACCTCGTCGGGCCGCTCCTGCTGGAGCCAGTGACCCGCGCCCTCGATCATCACCTCGCGGTAATCACCGGAGACGAGGTCGCGAACACGGTCGCGGGGTGTGTATAGCAGCGTCGGGTCGGAGCCCCCGCCGATGAACAGCGACGGCACTGAGATCGTCGCGGCAGGTGTCGTCGCGGTCAGCT
>JAVXWV010000407.1:0-4162 GCA_032230775.1 Mycobacterium sp.
CCCGCCGAACGCGCTTCGTGGTAGCGGCCGACAAGGAAGATCGCGTAGTCCGTTCCCGCCGCTATCGCCAGGGTCGTGAGCAGGTTGACCGCGAACGTCGACAACCCGATCAGGTTGTAATAGCCAAGGGCCGCAACGATTCCCCGGGCTGCCGACAGTTCGATGAACATCATCACCAAGACCAGCAGCACCGTGACGATGGATCTGTAGACGAACAACAGCATCACAAAGATCACGCATATGGTGATCATCGTGATCAGCTTGATGCTGCTGTCGCCTGCGGTGTGCTGGTCGCTGGTGAGCGGCGCAGGGCCGGTGACATAGGCCTTGATCCCCGGCGGCGGTGGAGTATTCGCCACGATGTCGCGGACTGCATCCACGGATTCGTTCGCGAGGGTTTCACCCTGGTTGCCTGCCAGGTACAGCTGAACATATGCGGCCTTGCCGTCAGCGCTCTGCGCTCCAGAGGCTGTCAGCGGATCGCCCCAGAAGTCCTGAATGTGTTCGACGTGCTTCCTGTCGGCTTCGAGTTTGGTGATCAGGCCGTCGTAATACTTGTGCGCGGAGTCGCTGAGAGGTTGGTCGCCTTCCAGCACGATCATCGCCGAGCTGTTGGAGTCGAACTCCTGGAAAGTCTTACCGATGCGTTGCATCGCTTCCATCGACGGTGCGTCGCTGGGGGCCAGTGACACCGAGTGCGCCTCGCCGACCTTCTCGAGCTGTGGGGCAATGACGTTCACGATGACGGTCAGGGCCAACCAACCCAGCAGGATGGGCACCGAGAATAGGCGGATGAAGCGCGGGATCATCGGGTGCGCGCCGACGTGCGTGTTGCTCATGCCGACTTCACCAGGCAGAAGGTCTGGGCGTTGACGCCGTCAGTGGTCCTCTGGTCTTTGACCACGCCGTCGACGGTGATGCGGCAGGAAATGGAGCCGCCGTCGCTCTGCGCGACGATGTTCGGACTGGCGGCGGGTGCGGTCGTGGTGAGGTCGAGCGACCACGGCAGGGGCACGTTCTCGGCCTTCTGTGGCTGGGCGTCGAGGTCGAGGTAGTTGATGGTGGCCACGGTTCCCGTGCCGAAGATTTCGTACCTGACTTCTTTGGGGTTGAACGGTTCGGGGTCGTTGACCAGGCCGGCACCCGGTCGGGTCAGTTCGGTCTGGCCGAAGAAACCCCGGAAGCGGTCGACACAGAACGCCGCAACGACTATCACCAGCAGGATCACCAGTAATACCCACGTGCGTTTGGCAAGCTTCAGCATCGATCCGCTCGCCCCCGACCTTCGCTACGCATATACGCCCTCTTCTAGTGCCTGTCGCAGGCAGTTTCACATAACTTAGCTGGTATAACTTCTCACCGCGAAACGGTCTAGCTCAAGGAATTGTGTTGCTGGTCACCTCCGCACCTTTGGAGCGCGCTGGGTCACTGGACCGTCCGGCCGCAGGCGGCTGTCGGTCCCACGCAGGCATCTCGAACCGATCCAGGCACTGCTCGATGAACGCCCTGGCTTCGTCATGCCCGCGAGTGATGCCGAGTCCTTCTTCGTGGAGCAACATGCCGGCCAGGCTGCCCATGATCATCGACATGACCACCGGCGGGCAGGCCTCGAGGTCGATGCCGCGGGCCTTTAGCGCCAGGGTCATCGCACCCTCTTCCAGGTCGCGGAAACGCATTGCATAGGAGGAGATTTCGCTGCGGATGGCCTTGCGATGGTTGGCCATCGCAAGGAACTCCGTGAACAGTTGCGCGTCGTGCGCGCTGCTGAGCTCCCACAGCGCGTGCAGCGGCTTCGGCTCGGCGATCGCCTGGCGCTGCCGCTGCAGGTTGGTCTCGGCCTTGTCGCGCAGCACGGCCACGAACAGGTCGTCCATGCTGGGGAAGTAGTAGTGCACGAGGGCCGGCTTGACCCCGGCCTTGGCAGCGACTCGCCGCGACGTCGCCGCTGCATACCCCTCGTCGACCATGATTTGGGCAGTTGCATCGATCAGCGCCTCGCGTGTTGCCTCCCGGCCAACCTTTGGCCGCTCGTCAGGGTGGCTGCTCGACATGGTAGGCAGCCTAACCTTTGGGCGATCGCCCAACAACTGGAAAGAGCGATGTCCCTGTTCGGCCGGAGAGTCGTGGGTCTCCGGGTTCGATCTTGCTATTTTTAGTAAGATACGAAATCGCTCGCCGATCGTGATCCCCATCGCCGAGGCAGAAGGTGAGCCAATGACCGAAGTGAACTGGACTCCGCTTCCCGTTCCGTGGGCGGTCCGTGCTGCCGACCGGATCCCCAAACAGCGCTACTACGACGAGGAGTTCTACGCCCTCGAGACCGAGTTGTTCTGGCCAAGGGTGTGGCAGATGGCTTGCCGGCTCGAGGAGATCCCGTCGCGCGGCGACTTCGTCGAGTACGAGATCCTCGACCAGTCGATCATCGTCGTCAGGCTCGACGACGACACCGTTCGCGCCTACTACAACTCATGTCGCCACCGTGGAATGAAGATCGTCGAGGGCAGCGGGTCGCGTCGCAACTTCGTCTGCCCGTTTCACGGTTGGTGTTGGGGTCTCGACGGAGCCAGCACCTTCGTATTGCGGCCCGAGATTTTCGACGAGGGCAATCTCGGTGCCGACGATCTGCGCCTTGCCCCTGTCAGGTGCGAGCTATGGGGCGGGTGCGCCTGGATCAACCTCGACGACGATGCGCCTCCGCTGCGCGACTGTGTCGAGCCGTTCGCTTCCAGGCATGACGAATGGAACGTGGAGGCGTTGCGCGTCGAATGGTGGAAGTCGTGCCTTCTGCCGGTGAACTGGAAACTGGCGACCGCGGCCTTCATGGAGGGCTACCACGTGCCGCAGACCCACCCGCAGCTGCTGCCGTCGTCGCACACTCCGGACCCGTCAATACATCCGATTATCGAGATGAGCCTGCACTTCATGCGGATCCTCGGGTCGGGCATGGGAGGAATGACCCACGAGAACGACGTGCGGATCGCCGAAGGGCTGCAGAACATGTCGCTCCCGAAGGATCCGGCCGAGGCGATGGCGGCATGGCGCGGCGCGGTCAACGACGCCGTCACCAAATGGCATCGGGCTCGGGGCTGCGACTTTCCCGACCTGAACGACCTCGATCGCCGCGGCGTCATCGACCCGATCGGGTTCTGCTTCCCGCACTACTTCATCCTGCCGCAGTACAGCAGCGCATCGTCGTATCGCATTCGGCCGCTTGGTCCTGAGGAAACGCTCTTCGAGGTCTGGTCGCTCACTCGCTACCCAGGCGACCGCTCACAAGGGCGGCCAACGCCGCCGGAGCCGGTGGCCCCCGATGACCCCAGTTGGCCCGCCATTCCCGCCCAGGACTTCTCCAATCTCCCGCGTCAGCAGAAAGGCCTGCACGCCAAGGGATTTGAGTATATGCGGCTGTCGAATCAGGTCGAAGGGCTGATCTCCAACTTCGAGCGGGTCATCGACGGCTTCCTCGCTGGCGTGCCCTATGAACAGCTCGTCGGGGCAATCCAGAAGACGAACACCACCATCGATGTGCCCATCGCCGACCTCGGACTCTCCGAGCGCGTCGGGTCGGAGGTCCGATGACCGACTGGGATAAGTCCGTCGACCTTCTCATCGCAGGAAGCGGCGGCGGCGGAATGGTCGCTGCGCTGGCAGCCCTCGACTCGGGGATCGAACCCCTGGTCGTCGAGAAGCTAGCCCTCGTCGGCGGGGCGACCGGGATGTCGGGCGGCATGGTGTGGCTGCCGAACAACCCGCTGATGCAGGCGGACGGCATACCCGACTCCCACGAGGACGGTCTGGCCTACTTCGACGACGTCGTCGGCGACATCGGTGAAGCGTCGTCGCCCGCACGCCGCGAGGTGTTCCTCACCGCAGGCAACGAGATGATCGACTTCCTCGTCGGTAAAGGCGTTCGCCTCGCACGATGCCCCGGGTACACCGACTACTACCCGAATCACAAGGGCGGCAACGCGGCAGGACGTTCGGTCGAGGGCATCCCGTGGGACGCGGCAGCTTTGGGAAACTGGAGCGACACGCTCCAGCGGATGGACAAGAATTGGAACCGCGGATTCGTGGTGAAGACCAGCGAGCTGGTCATCGTGCAGTACTTCAACCGCTCGCCACGAGCGTTTGCAATAGCCATGCGGGTCTTCCTGCGCACCAG
>JAVXWV010000457.1:0-15816 GCA_032230775.1 Mycobacterium sp.
ATCATCGGCGACGCCCTCGAGAACATCAACGCCAACAGGGGAATTGAGCTCGACCTGGAGTCCGTCCCGCTCGACGATCCCGCCACCTACGAGCTGCTCGGCCGCGGTGACACGCTCGGTGTGTTCCAGCTCGACGGTGGGCCGATGCGTGACCTGCTGCGTCGCATGCAGCCAACGGAATTCGGGGACGTGGTCGCGGTCATCGCGCTCTACCGCCCCGGCCCGATGGGGATGAACGCCCACAACGACTACGCCGACCGCAAGAACAACCGCCAGGCGATCAAGCCCATCCACCCGGAGCTGGCCGAGCCGCTGCAGGAGATCCTGGCCGAGACCCACGGCCTGATCGTCTACCAAGAGCAGATCATGCGCATCGCGCAGAAGGTGGCCAGCTACTCGCTGGCCCGAGCAGACATTCTGCGAAAAGCCATGGGCAAGAAGAAGCGTGAGGTGCTCGACAAGGAGTACGAGGGCTTCTCCGACGGCATGAAGGCCAACGGTTTCTCGCCTGCCGCCATCAAGGCGTTGTGGGACACGGTGCTGCCGTTCGCCGACTACGCGTTCAACAAGTCGCACGCCGCAGGCTATGGCCTGGTGTCGTACTGGACGGCGTACCTGAAGGCCAACTATCCGGCGGAGTACATGGCCGGTCTGCTGACGTCGGTTGGCGACGACAAGGACAAGGCCGCGGTGTATCTGGCCGATTGCCGCAAGTTGGGCATAACGGTGCTACCGCCCGACGTCAACGAATCAGGTCTGAACTTCGCGTCGGTCGGTGAGGACATCCGCTATGGGCTTGGCGCGGTGCGCAATGTCGGATCGAATGTCGTTGCGTCGCTGATCGGTTCGCGTACCGACAAGGGCAAATACATCGACTTCTCCGACTACCTCAACAAGATCGAGATCGGCCCCTGCAACAAGAAGGTCACCGAGTCGCTGATCAAGTCGGGCGCGTTCGACTCACTTGGGCATCCGCGCAAGGGCCTGTTCCTGGTGCACACCGACGCCGTCGACTCGGTGCTGGGCACCAAGAAGGCCGAGGCGATGGGCCAGTTCGACCTCTTCGGCGGTGCCGATACGGCGACCGACGCGGTGTTCACCATCAAGGTGCCCGACGAGGAGTGGGAGGACAAGCACAAACTTGCGCTGGAGCGCGAGATGCTGGGCCTGTACGTGTCGGGGCATCCGTTGAACGGTGTTGCGCATCTGCTTGCCGCCCAGGTCGACACCGCGATTCCGGCGATTCTCCAAGGCGACATTGCCAACGAGACCCAGGTACGGATCGGCGGGATCCTGGCTTCGGTGAACCGGCGGGTGAACAAGAACGGGTTGCCTTGGGCGTCAGCGCAGTTGGAAGACCTCACCGGTGGTATCGAGGTGCTGTTCTTCCCGCAGACCTACTCCACATTCGGCCACGAGATCGCCGACGACGCCGTCGTGTTGGTGGGAGCCAAAGTGGCGATCCGCGATGACCGGATCTCGCTGATCGCCAACGAGCTTGTGGTGCCCGACTTTTCGCATGCCCAGGTGGACCGCCCGCTGGCCGTCAGCCTGCCGACCCGGCAATGCACCGTCGACAAGGTCACTGCGCTCAAGCAGGTGCTGGCGCGACACCCCGGCACTTCGCAGGTGCACCTCCGGTTGATCAGCGGCGAGCGGATCACCACGCTGGAGCTCGACCAGTCGCTGCGGGTGACGCAGTCGTCGGCGTTGATGGGTGACCTCAAGGCGCTGCTGGGTCCCGGCTGCCTTGGTTAGATGGCAGTCCTGGTAGTCCCGCCGATCGTTGTCTCGGCCGCGGCGGAATGCTGGTTCTACCGGAGCGGCGAGGATGCGCTCGCGGCGGGTATACCCGCCGGGGCCAAGGTGTTCGACGCGACCGGGCAGCGACTCGAAATTTCCGGTGCCGACCTTTCGGTAGTGCCCCGGGCTCACAGCAGCGGCGACGACCTCGTCGAAATCCTGACCGTATGGCTGCGCCACGTAGATGCGGTTCGCGAGTCGCTGGCGGATTGGCCGCTGGACATGTTGTTGCAATGCGCCGTAGAGCACGCCGGATGGAGCGACCGTCCCTCTCGTCGGCGGAGGAAACTTCATCACTGGCTGGTCTTCGTGCCCCGCACGCTGTTTCGGCTGGGGATCAACAACCCACGTGAGCTGTTCCGCGTGGGCCTTGACATATTTCGCAACCGGTGACGCGATCAGAACGCGTAGCGCAGGATTCGTCCGTGGCGCGCACCGGACTTGAACTTTCCGGCGAGCCTGGTGGCGATCCGGAGCCAGGTCGGGAACAGGTCGACCTCGGGCGCGTGCGCCAGGCTGGACTCCTCGACCAGCTGTAATCTCGGGTTCCATGTCTCTGGGTGATGTGCATCCTTGAATCCGAGGTAGCCCCACTGACTTTCGATGTCCTTGAACATCTTCTGCGGGTACAGCTTGATGGCGAGACGGCTCATCCACCCGATGCCCCCGTAGTCGTTGAACGCGAGTTCGCCGGAACCGAAGTGGTCGGTGATCCTGCGGAAAATCGAGGCGATTACGGGTTCGGTGAGGAATGCGAACAGACCGTCGGCGACGAGAATCGCGGGACGGTCGGCCGGGATCGCGTCGGGCCAGTTCTCATCCGCGAGGGACGCAGGCACCGAATGCGAGTGTGGGGCGGGTGGTAGTGCCTCGTCGCGCACCGAGGTGATCCCGGGCAGGTCGACGCTGTACCAGTCGACCGAAGGCGGCGGGTCGACGCGGTAGAAGCCACCGTCCAAACCGGCGCCGAGGTCGACGACGACCGCGTCGGGATGCCGCTCGATGAAATCGCGCACGCGATCGTCGAGCATCTTCGCGCGCAGCGCCGTCTGGCACAGGACGCTCGCCTGCAGACCAAGGCCTGCGAAGTCGTAGTCAATCTTGCCGACCACTTCGTCGGCCATCGAGTCGCCGAGGATCGGTCGTCGCCATCGGCTGTCCAGCGCCCTGGCGTACTCGGTCAGAAATGCGGTCTGTTCGACTGGTTTCAGTTCGGTGGTGGTAATCCCCATGACCGCGAACGTACTCCAATTTTCGGGCTGAACGATTAGCTCAAAACGTTCACCGCCCTTGCGATTACGAGCGCGACGGTGGTCACCGCCACCAGGCTCTGCACTGCCATCATTCCCTTTGCCCAGCGGGCCAGCGGCATGGTGTCGGTGGGAGAGAAGGCCATCGCGTTTGTCAGGCTGACATACAGGTAGTCGACGAACGTCGGGCGCCATCCCGGTTTGACGAGCTTGGCGGTGTCGGGATCCATCTGCGGGAACATGAAGTCCGGGTAGGGCTGTTCGCCGGTGCGCCGGGCGAACGGTCCGCCGCGGTCCAGCTCCCAGTACCAGATGCCGAACACGATGATGTTGGTGACGAAGATCGCCCCGCCGCTGCCCAACAAGACCGCGGCCTTGTTGCTCACCTCCCCGGAGAGAATGCGGCTGTCCAGCAGCACCGCCGACAGCGTGTTGTCGAGGGTGATGGCGGCGAGCAGCGCCCAGGTGGCGTACTTGCCCAACCGCGTAGACCTGGTGAGCCGCAGGGGATTGAGCACGAGCAGCACCGCGATGAGCAGCAACTCGAGCCCGATCAGTGGCCAGCGGGGCACCACTATGTAGCTCTTCGGGATGGCCAGCTGGAGACCGATCACTGCGATCAGTGCGAACAGCACCGGCAGCCGGCTTTCAGGGTCGCCGGGCCGCAGCCACGACGGGATGTGGTGTTCAGCGCCCGAGGCCATGCGTTCGGCGCGTTTCACGAACTCATCGAGCGGCGACGAGGGTTCGGGTGTGGTGTCCATCAGTCAAGTGTGTGCGCCACCATGAAGCCATGGAGTCGCGACACGTCAGCATTTGGATCGAGGCCGCCCCTGCGGTGGTCTATGCGTTCGCATCGGATCCGCACGGGTGGCGGCGGTGGGCCGCGGGCCTGGCCGAGGGCGGCCTACGGCAGAGCGCGGACGGTTGGGTGGCCGATTCGCCGATGGGTGAGGTGACGGTCGAGTTCGCGCCGCCCAACGAATTCGGTGTGCTCGATCACGTGGTGCGGCTGCAGTCGGGCGAAGCGATGTACAACCCGTTGCGGGTGATCCCGGGCGGCGTCGGGGAGGCCCGCTGCGAGGTGCTGTTCAGTGTGCGACGACGAGCGGGCATGACCGACGCGGAGTTCGACGCCGACGCAGCGGCGGTGGCCGCCGACCTCAATACGCTGCGGCAGCTGCTGGAGGACTAGCGGTTAGACGACTGGAACGGGCTCAGAGCCAGCCACACCACGGTGCCTGCTGCCGCGGCGGCAAGTACGGACGGCGCCGCGCTGCCGGTGGCGACCGCGACAATCACCAGGACGATCAAGCCGATGGCGAGCGCGAGCAGCTTGTACACCGGCCAGGGAACGCCGGCGATGCTCACTTCGTCGCGCACGGTCATGGTTTGACGATAGCTCGCAAGGTAGTTTTCGGGCAACCGAAACACCGGATCAGGCCGCTCACTTTCCTAGCGGGCCTAAGCTGGTCACATGCCACTTTCCGGAGATTACGAACCAAGCCCGTGGGACTGGGTCCGCGGGGACGCTGACAAGATCATGGAGTCGGGCAGCACCGAAGGCGCCGAGATGAAGGGCAAACCCATCATCCTGCTGACCACCATCGGCGCGAAGTCCGGCAAGATCCGCAAGACGCCCCTGATGCGGGTTGAGCACGGCGGCGAGTACGCAATCGTGGCGTCGCTTGGCGGGGCCCCGAAGAACCCGGTCTGGTACTACAACATCAAGGCTCATCCGCAGGTCGAGCTGCAGGACGGTGCCGACACCAAGGACTACGAGGCCCGCGAGGTGTTCGGCGACGAGAAGGCCGCTTGGTGGGAGCGTGCGGTCAAGGCCTGGCCGGACTACGCGGAGTACCAAACCAAGACCGACCGGCAGATTCCGGTGTTCGTCCTGACCCCGGTTTCCTGAAAACCCCTGGTTGGTGGCACCATTGACCGGTGTCCGCTGAACTGAGCCAGAGCCGTCGCACGTCGCCGCTGTCCGCGGCCGACATTGACGAGGCCGCTCAGCGAATTTCGGGCGTGGTCGCCCGCAGCCCGCTGCAGTTCAGCGAACGGTTGTCGGAGGCCACCGGCGCCACGATCTATCTGAAGCGCGAGGACCTGCAGGCGGTCCGGTCGTACAAGCTGCGCGGCGCCCACAACCTGCTGATGCAGCTGTCCGACGACGAGATCGCCGCTGGCGTGGTGTGCTCGTCGGCGGGCAACCACGCTCAGGGCTTCGCGATGGCGTGCAGGTCAATGGGCATCCACGGTCGGGTGTACGTGCCTGCGAAGACGCCGAAGCAGAAACGCGACCGCATCCGCTATCACGGACGCGACTTCATCGAGCTGATCGCCGTCGGCAAGACGTACGACGAGGCCGCAGCTGCGGCACTCGACGACGTCGCGCGCACCGGTGCGACTCTGGTGCCGCCGTACGACGATCAGCGCACGATGGCCGGCCAGGGCACCATCGCCGCGGAGATTCTCGACCAACTCGACAGCGAGCCGGACCTGGTGATCGTCCCCGTCGGTGGCGGCGGCTGCATCGCGGGCATGACGACGTATCTGGCCGACCGGACGACGAATACTTCGGTGCTCGGCGTCGAGCCTGCCGGGGCCGCCGCGATGATCGCCGCGCTGGCCGCGGGGGAACCGGTCACGCTGGATGACGTCGACCAGTTCGTCGACGGCGCTGCGGTGAACCGGGCGGGCACTCTGACGTACGCGGCGCTGGCCGCCGCGGGGGACATGGTGTCGATCACCACGGTCGACGAGGGCGCGGTGTGCACCGCGATGCTCGACCTGTACCAAAACGAGGGCATCATTGCGGAACCCGCGGGAGCACTTTCGGTCGCCGCGCTGCTGGAGGCAGACATCGAGCCGGAATCGACTGTGGTGTGCCTGATTTCGGGTGGCAACAACGATATCTCACGCTACAACGAGGTGCTTGAGCGCTCGCTGGTGCACCTGGGCCTCAAGCACTACTTCCTGGTGGACTTCCCGCAGGAGCCCGGAGCCCTTCGCCGATTCCTGGACACGGTGCTCGGGCCGGGTGACGACATCACGCTGTTCGAGTACGTAAAGCGCAACAACCGGGACACCGGGGAAGCGCTCGTCGGCGTCGAACTGAGTTCGGCCGCCGATCTCGAGGGGTTGATCGAGCGGATGAAGGCGTCCGAAATTCAAGTCGAGACACTGGAGCCGGGCTCACCCGCGTATCGCTACCTGCTCTAGGCCTTGCGCAGAATCGCGAAGGAATGTCCTTCCAGTCGTGTGGCTTTCCCGCACTTCGGCTCGCTCCACGCCAACACCACCGCACCGGTGACCGGAACGTCGACGGTGTCGGCGCCCAGGTTGCACGCGATCGCCAGTGAGCCGCGGTGCATCACGATCCACCGCGCTTCCTCGTCGTATTCGACGCTGAGGTCGTCCAGCCATGGATCGGCCAAGTCAGGTTCGTTGTGCCGCAATGCGATCAGCTGCTGGTACACCCGCCGCAGTCGGCCGTGCTCACCGTCGTCGACCTCGTCCCAGTTGAGCTTGGACCGTTCGAAGGTCGCTGGGTCCTGCGGGTCGGGAATCTCGTCGGCCTCCCAACCGTGCTCGGCGAACTCACGCTTGCGCCCCTCGGCGGTCGCCATGGCCAGGTCCGATTCAGGGTGGGAGCTGAAAAACTGGAACGGCGACGATGAGCCCCACTCCTCGCCCATGAACAGCATTGCGGTATACGGTGATCCGAGTACCAGAGCTGCCTTCACCGCCAGCTGCCCGAAGCTGAGGTTCTGCGACGGGCGGTCGCCGACCGCACGATTGCCGACCTGATCGTGCGTCAAGGTGTACGCCAGCAGCCGCGTCGCCGGGATCGTGGCCGTATCGAGCGGACGGCCGTGGCGCCGATGCCGGAACGACGAGTACGTCCCCGCATGGAAGTAGCCGTGCTTCAACGTCTGTGCCAGCGTCTCGAGCGACCCGAAGTCGGCGTAGTAGCCCTGCCGTTCGCCCGACACCGCGGTGTGGATCGCGTGGTGGATGTCGTCGTCCCACTGTGCGGTCATCCCGTAACCGCCACGATCGCGCGGGGTGATCAGCCGCGGGTCGTTGAGGTCGCTCTCGGCGATCAACGACAGCGGCCTGCCCAGTTTGTCGGCCAGCGCGTCGGTTTCGTCGGACAGCTCTTCGAGGATGTGGATGGCGGTGGTGTCGACCAGCGCGTGCACGGCATCGAGTCGCAGACCGTCGGCATGGAAGTCGCGCATCCAGCGCAATGCGCAGTCCACGATGTAGCGCCGCACCTCGTCTGCGTCCTCCCCGGAGATGTTGATCGATTCGCCCCACGGATTGCTGCCCGACGACAGGTAAGGTCCAAACCGCGGAAGGTAGTTGCCCGACGGGCCAAGGTGATTGAACACCGCGTCGATCAGCACGCCAAGGCCGCGGCGATGACATGCGTTGACAAACCGGATCAGGCCGTCGGGCCCGCCGTACGGCTCGTGCACCGCATACCAACCAACGCCGTCATAGCCCCAGCCATGTGCCCCGCCGAATGCGTTGACCGGCATCACCTCGACGAAGTCGACGCCCAAATCGACCAGATAGTCCAGCTTCTCGACCGCCGAGTCGAACGTGCCGCCGGGCGTGAACGTACCGATGTGCAATTCGTAGATGACCAAACCGTCGATCGACCGACCTCTCCAGTCGCGATCGGTCCATGCGCTCGACGCGGGCTGCCACAGCTGGGAGCGCTCGTGCACGCCCTCGGGCTGGCGGGGGGAGCGGGGATCCGGCAGCACCGTCGGATCGTCGTCAAGCACGAAACCGTACCGCGCGTCGGGCCGGGCTGGCACGTCGGCCCGCCACCAGCCGTCATCGGAACGATTCATCGGGTACACCGTGCCGTCCACGTCGAGGCGCACCCGGTCCGGCCGAGGCGCCCACACCGCGAATTCAGCCATCGAGCCGCTCCAACAGTGCGACCGGCAAGTCGGCGAACAGGTCCGACACCAACGCCCTGCCGCTGAACCGGCCTCCGGCGATGCGGTCGGCCCACACGCCGTCGGGCAGTGTCAAAGCGGTATCACTCCAACTGGTTTCGGCGAGGACCACGCTGTGGCGGGTGACAGTGCTCAGCACATTGTCGGCTCGAAGGAACGCAACCACATGTTCGGCGGCCGCACCCTCGGCCAGCACGGGGGTGTAGCCGCCGTCGGTGAACGTGTCCGGCCGGTCGCGACGCAACCGCAGCGCCGCCGTCACAACTCGCATCTTCGGGTTGCTGTTCGCGCGCAGCGCCTCGCGGCGCGCCCGGTAGTCGACAGGGCGGCGGTTGTCCGGGTCGACAAGGCTGTCATCCCACAGTTCGGTGCCCTGATACACATCCGGCACACCCGGCACCGTCAACGCCAACAGCTTCTGACCCAGGGCGTCGTTTTGCGCGTGCTCGTCCAACCGGGTGACCAGGGACGTGAGCTCGGTCGCGACCGGTCCGCCCATGACGGTGTCCAGCCACGCGTGCACCGTTGCTTCGAACGTGGCGTCGGGATCGTGCCACGATGTCAGTACGGCGGCCTCCCGGATCGCCTTCTCGGTGTACGCGTGCAGCCGCCGCCGGAGTTCGTCGGTCACCACGCCATCGGTAGGCCACACGCCGAAGATGTTCTGCAGCAGGAAAAGTCCGGTCGCGAGATCTGGTGGGGGAGCCTCCAACACCCACTTGCCGACCAGTTCCGCCCACAGCGACGTTACCTGCGACAGCACCCCGATGCGGGCGCGCACATCTTCGCCGCGTTTGGTGTCGTGCGTGGACAATGCGACCATCGCGTGCGGCCATAGCCGGCCCCTTGTCGCGGCGCGCTGGTGAAACTCCGCGATGCTCACACCGAACCGTGTGGGCTCTCCACCTACCTCATTGAGCGATACCAGCCTGGCGTCGCGGTAGAACAGGCAGTCCTCCATGGACTTGGCGGTCGCGGCGCCGCACAGCTGGTTGAACCGAACAGCCGCTTCGGAACTGGTGGTCAGCGCCACCCCGACGATGGCCAACGGTTCGGCCAGTTCTGGCCTCTGCGAGACGGTTTCGGCCATAGCCATCGGCAGCACGGCCGACAACGACGGGTAGTCGAACCGGTACACCGGGATATGACTGATGAGTGTGGCGATCGCGTCGGGCAGTCGGGCGTCGTCGGTGCCGATGACGCGGCAGAGCCGGGCGAGCTCGCTGCCCAGCGTGTCGGTGACGGCCTCGACCTTGAGTTGACGGGCCAATTGCGGCATGCCGTCGTACTCGACACCGCTCGACTCGAACAACGCCGTCAGCGGGTCCACGCCTGCCGGATCGATGAACAGTCCGCCGATCTCGCGCAGGGCGTCATACCCGGTCGTGCCCGCGACGGGCAGCGATGCCTCAAGGGGCTCGTCGACGGCCAGGATCTTCTCGATGACGATCGACTCACGCGGTCCAGCGATTTCGCGCAACCACGCTAGATAGCCTGCGGGATTGGATAATCCGTCGGGATGGTCGATGCGCAGCCCGTCAACGAGACCTTCGCTGAACCAGCGTTTGACCTCTACGTGGGTGGCGTCGAACACCGCTCGGTCTTCCTGTCGCAGCCCGGCCAGCGACGTGATCGAAAAGAAGCGCCGGTAACCGCAGATGCCGTGGCGCCAGCCGATCAGCCGGTAGTGCTGGTCGTCCGCGGGATACCCCGGCGGAGCAGCATCGTCGTCGGAACCCAGCACCGGCAACACAATTCGGCCGTCGGGCTCGAGGTCCCAGTCGATATCAAAGTATGTCGCATAGGGCGACGAACGGCCGTGCTCGAGAACGTCATACCACCACCGGTTCTGCTCCGGCCGCTCAACGCCGACGTGATTGGGCACGATATCAACAATGAGGCCGATTCCGCGCGCCCGCGCCGCAGCCGACAGCCGCGCGAGTCCTTCGGGGCCACCCAGCGCAGCAGAGACGGTGGTGGGGTCGGTGACGTCGTAGCCGTGGGTGGAGCCCTCGGCAGCGGTCAGGATCGGCGACAAGTACAGATGCGACACCCCGAGCTCGTCGAGGTAGTCCAGCGCGGCCAAGGCGTCGGCGAAGGTGAAGCAGTCACCGCGCATTTGCAGTCGATACGTCGACAGCACCGGAAAAGCCATGTCTCAGGCGGTCTTACGCAGCACCAGCAGTGATCGCGCCTGTAGTGACAGTTTTTCGCCGGCCTTGACCACCAGCTGGGTCGCCCCGGTCGGATCGGCGGTGTCGAGCGCGGCGGTCCACTCCTCTGCGTAGGAGTTGTCCGGAGCGACAAAGCCCACCGCCTTGCTGTGGGCATTGAAGCAGAGCAGGAACGAGTCGTCGACGACCCTCTCGCCCCGCTCATTGGGCGCCGGGATGGCGTCGCCGTTGAGGAACACCGCCACGCACTTGTCGAGGCCCGAACCCCAATCCTCAGGCGTCATTTCATTGCCTGCCGGGGTCAGCCACGCGATGTCCCGGACTTGGTCCCCGGTGCGGATCGGCTCGCCTTCGAAGAACCGACGCCTGCGGAACACCGGGTGCGACTTGCGTAATTGGACGACCTTGCGCGTGAACGCCAGCAGGTCGGCGTTCTTCTCGGCCAACGACCAGTCCATCCACGAGATCTCGGAGTCCTGGCAGTACACGTTGTTGTTTCCGCGCTGCGTCCTGCCGATTTCGTCGCCGTGGGAGATCATCGGCGTGCCCTGAGACAGCATCAGCGTGCCGATGATGTTGCGCATCTGCTCGCCGCGCAGCGCCAGGATGTCAGGGTCGTCGGTGGGGCCCTCCACCCCGCAGTTCCACGACCGGTTGTGGCTTTCGCCGTCGCGGTTGTCCTCGCCGTTGGCCTCGTTGTGCTTCTCGTTGTAGGACACCAGGTCGGCGAGCGGGAACCCGTCGTGACACGTGACGAAGTTGATGCTCGCGCTGGGTCGCCTGCCGGTGGCCTCGTAGAGGTCCGAGGAACCGGTCAGCCGAGAGGCGAACTCGCCAAGGGTCGCGGGCTCACCCCGCCAGTAATCGCGCACAGTGTCGCGATACTTCCCGTTCCATTCGGTCCATAAACCTGGGAAGTTTCCGACCTGATAGCCGCCCTCGCCGATGTCCCACGGTTCCGCGATGAGCTTGACCTGACTGACCACCGGATCCTGTTGCACGAGATCGAAGAACGCTGAAAGCCGGTCGACGTCGTAGAATTCGCGTGCCAGCGACGAGGCCAGGTCGAACCGGAACCCGTCAACGTGCATCTCGAGCACCCAGTAACGCAGCGAGTCCATGATCAGCTGCAGGGTGTGTGGATGTCGGGGATTGAGGCTGTTGCCGGTTCCGGTGAAGTCCTTGTACAGCCGCAGGTCGCCGTCGAGCACGCGGTAGTAGGCGGCGTTGTCGATGCCGCGGAAGTTGATCGTCGGCCCGAGGTGGTTACCTTCGGCGGTGTGGTTGTACACGACGTCGAGGATGACCTCGATACCCGCCTCGTGGAATGACCGAACCATGGTCTTGAACTCAGCGACCGCGCCGCCGGCATGCCTATTCGACGCGTACTGGTAGTGCGGTGCAAAAAAACCGAAAGTGTTGTAGCCCCAGTAGTTTCGTAGCCCGAGGTCAAGCAGTCGGTGGTCGTGCAGGAACTGGTGCACCGGCATCAGCTCGATCGCGGTTACGTTCAACGACTTGAGGTGGTCGATGACCGCAGGATGGCCCAGTCCTGCGTAGGTGCCACGGAGCTCCTCGGGGATCCCGGGATGGGTCTGCGTCATGCCCTTGACGTGGGCCTCGTAGATGACCGTCTCGTGGTAGGGCGTGCGTGGTGCGCGGTCGGACTGCCAGTTGAAGAACGGGTTTATCACCACGCTGGTCATGGTGTGGCCCAGGGAATCGATCCTCGGCGGGGTGCCACCGGACGCGAGGTCGTCGGCCTCCAGGTCGTAGGAGAACAACGCCTGGGTGAAGTCGAAGTCGCCGTGAAACGACTTGCCGTACGGGTCGAGCAGCAGCTTGCTTGGATCGCAGCGGTGACCCGCAGCGGGATCCCATGGCCCGTGTACGCGGAAGCCGTAGCGCTGACCAGGTGTGACGGTGGGCAGGTAGCAATGCCACACGTAGCCGTCGACCTCGTCGAGATTGACGCGCACCTCGCTGCCGTCTTTGGCGATCAGGCACAACTCCACCCGCTCGGCCACCTCGGAAAACAGCGAGAAATTCGTGCCCGCGCCGTCGTATGTGGCGCCGAGGGGGTAGCTGGTGCCCGGCCAGACCGTGGGTACGGACCCGGGCTCGGCGGGGGTCATCAGCCGACCCACCAGCCGGTGGCTGCACCGATCTGGCGTCCGAGCTCTGCGGCCATGGTGCGCATGTACGTGGTCGAAATGTGGTGGGCGTCGCGATACAGCAACACATTTCCCTCCACGGCGCGGCAAATGTCCTTGCGGCACACCGCATCACTCATGTCGAGCGGCTTCAACAGCGGAAACTGCACGACGAAATCCAATGTCTGGTTGCGATCCGACAGTACGTCGGATCGCTTGATCCCGCAGGAGATCGCGTTGCCGCCGCTGGCGAGGCAATCAGCAGGGAAGTAGGGCTGGCCGTTGCGCACCATCCACGGGGTGTCGCGCATGGCAAGGATCGGAATGTTGTTGTCCGACAACGCCTGCCAGATGCCGATGTAGGTGCTCGGCATCACATCGCCTGGCTTGATGTTCCACGGCCTTGTGGAGGTGGTGAACACGAAATCTGGACGATCGCCGATGAGCTTGGGCATGACACGGTTGTTCCACACCCGGCATCCCGGGTATGGGCGGTTGTCGCCCATCACCAGTGGCTCATCTTCTGTGGTCAGCGGGCAACCCATCTTCATGTAGGTCACCACCTTGAAGTGGTGCAGTTGACCCAGCTGGTCGAGCGCGGTGATCCAGTGCTCGGCATGAGATCCGCCCGCCAGGGCGATGGTGCGGGTCGCCTCCTTGTCGCCGAAGGTGCAGTTGATGACGTCACTGTTGTCGAAGTCGCTGATGCAGCCGTCGGTGGTGGTCTCCGGCAGGTCCTCCTTGGCCTCCAGCACCGTCGGGCGCATAGGGAGCTTGGGCACCCTGGCGTTACTGAGCAACGCCATGGCGCCGGGGTAGTCGCGTGCCGAAAGACTCGCCAGCTCTTTACCATTCGCGCGCTGCACGGTGATGTGCTCGCGCCAGGTGAACGACGTCGCCGTCAGCGCAACGCCCAGTAGCGCGACCGTCGAGCCCAGCACGATCGTCGGCCTGCGCAGTCGCACCCGCAGCGGGACCGCAGGCGTACGCGCCACCGACGCCGAGGCCTTGTACCGCAGCGGAGTCTCCACATAACGCGTCGTCAGCCGGGCGAGGAGGCCTGAGAGCAGCAGCACGATCGCGCCCTCGAAGAAGTTGACCCGCGGCCGGCCCGTGTACGACAGCCAGAAGATCAGCAGCGGCCAGTGCCAGAGGTATAGCGAGTACGCCATCGCCCCCAGCGACACGAACGGCGCGGTGGCCAGCAACCGGTTGGGGGCGGGAAGTCGGTCGGCGGTGCCCGGATCGGCCTGCCGGTTGGCCGCCGACAGGATGAACAGCATGGTGGCGCCGACGGGAACCAGCGCCAACGGCCCGGGAAACTCCTTGACGCCGTCGATCAGCGCCCCGCACGAGAGGATTGCCGTCAGCGCGACCACTGCGGCGGTCGTGCGCAGCCACATCGGCCAGCGCACGTAGGGCACAAGCGCGCCGAGCAATGCCCCAAGCAGCAGCTCCCACGCCCTGGCGAAGCTGTTGTAGTAGGCGGTCGTCTGATCGGCGGTGTGAGCAAAGACGGCGTAGACGAATGACGCGATGGTCAGCGAGCCAAGCAGTATCACGAACGAAAGCCGCAGGTTCTTGCCGAGGCGCTCGCGGAACACATAGGCGAACGAGAAGATCAGTGCCAGAAAGGCGATGTAGAACTGTCCTTGCACCGACATCGACCAGATGTGCTGCAGCGGGCTGACCGCCTCACCGGCGCGAAGATAGTTCGATGCGGTGTTCGCCAGTTCCCAGTTCTGGAAGTAGCCGAGGCTTGCCAAGCTCTGGTCAGCAAACGTTTCCCAGCGTGTCTCCGGTTGGATGAGGATCGTCAGCACCGCTGAGGCGGCGAGCACGACGACGAGCGCGGGCAATAGCCGGCGAACCAATCGGATGACCTCGGGAACGGGCCACAGCGACGCGCCCGGCGTGAGCGCCGTCCGCAGCAGACGCCCGCCGAAGAAGAACCCGGATAACGCCAAGAAGACGTCGACACCACCGGAGACCCGGCCGAACCACACGTGAAACATCGCGACGAGCGCGATCGCGATGCCGCGCAGACCGTCGAGGTCGTGTCGGTAGAAGCCGGAAGCGCGCGCCCTATTCGCAGATTGAGCGGCGCGCCGGCCGGGATCCCGATCGGTGACGGGCGCCGATGGTGTGGGGGCGAGGGTCATCATGGTCGACGGTCAATCTACCGAAGATCGCGGGTGGACTCAGGTTGCGGGCGACGCATCGCGGCCGGTGAGCAAAGGATTACGCTCCATCATTGATGAGCGCTTGCGCGAAGAGACGACGGCTTCAGTGCCAGCGTTGACGCCCGACGAGATAAGCGCGATCGACGCAGCGCACGTCTGGCATCCCTACAGCACCGTCGGGGCCGAAGCCCTGCCTCCGGTGGTGGCGGTAGGCGCGAAGGGCGCCTGGTTAACGCTGATCGACGGCGGGCGCCGGATTGAGGTGCTCGACGCGATGGCGTCGTGGTGGACCGCGATCCATGGCCACGGCCACCCGGTGCTGGACGCGGCGATCACCGGGCAGCTCGCGAAGATGAACCACGTCATGTTCGGCGGGCTGACGCACGAACCGGCCGCCCGGCTGGCCCAAATGCTGGTGCAGATCACGCCCGACGGGCTCGACACGGTGTTCTTCAGCGACTCCGGCTCGGTGTCGGTCGAGGTCGCCGTAAAGATGGCGTTGCAGTACTGGCGCAGTATCGGCCGCCGCGACAAGCACCGGCTGATGACCTGGCGCGGGGGCTACCACGGCGACACCTTCACCCCGATGTGCGTGTGCGACCCAGCCGGCGGCATGCTCTCTCTTTGGACTGACGTGCTGGCCCACCTGGAATTCGCGCCGCAGGTGCCGACGGATTACGACCCCGCCTACAGCGAGGTGTTCGAAAAGCAGCTCGCCGAGCATGCGGACGAGCTGGCCGCCGTGATCGTCGAACCGGTGGTGCAGGGCGCAGGCGGCATGCGTGACGTGGGAGCAGTGGCTCGCGCTCGCGCGAGCGACGGAGGCGGCCGGGCTCGAGGGTCTCTTTCGCTCCGACCACTACCGCTCGATCGGCCGCGGCGAACCGGCGGGCGCACTCGACGCGTGGGCGACGCTCGCCGGCCTCGCGGCCGTGACGACCAAGCTCCGGCTCGGGACGATGGTCTCCCCCGTCACCTTCCGCCGCGTCTCCGTGCTGGCAAAGCTCGTGACGAGCGTGGACCACATCTCGAACGGCCGCGTCGAGCTCGGGATCGGCGCGGGCTGGTTCGAGTCCGAGCACGAGGCCTACGGCTTCAAGTTCCTCTCGACGAAGGAGCGCCTCGACGAGCTCGACCGCCAACTCGAGGAGCTCACGCGCCAGTGGACGGAAGCGCCCGACATCTGGCCGAAGCCGGTCCAGCAGCCGCACCCTCCGATCATCGTCGGCGGATCCGCGAAGCCGCGCACGGTCCGCGCGGCCGTGCAGTGG